>NZ_DLJD01000018.1:3064-121009 GCF_002484085.1 Sphingobacterium sp. UBA7625 | reverse complement strand
TGTCGTTTTCCTTAGAAAGACGCTACTCGCAGAACTGATCTCACCCAGTTAATTGGGGCCAAAAAATTGGAATTAAAGACTGCTGTCTATTAATAATCCAGCCAGTTTTTTAAGAGTTGTGCTTTTTCGCGGCTGACGAGGATTTCGACATCTTCGCTATATTTGATTTCTACTTTAAGTTTGCCATTAAAATGATTATGTAATCTCTTTATTGCGTCTATATGCACAATAAATTGTCTATTGGCACGGAAAAAAACTTTAGAATTTAGTTGTTGTTCCAGCTCTTCTAAGGTTTGTGGTACAATTTCGACCGTGCCGCATTTCAATTTGGCATGTGTCAACTTAAACTCTGAATAAAAATACTGAATGTCTTCTACCAGTATTGTTTTATAACCATCCTTGTAGGGTAGGAGAAATCGGGTTCTGAAATCTTTTGGATAAATAAAATCCAATAAGCCCCGGATCGGGTCCTGATTCGTCTGTTGAAGTTTTAGACTGTCTAATTTGATCAGCGCATTTTCTAATTCTTTTTTCTCTACAGGTTTCAGGAGATAATCTATACTGTTGAACTTAAAGGCCCTGACGGCATATTCATCAAATGCAGTCGTAAAGATAATGGGGCAGTCAATTTTTATACTTTCCAGAATCTCGAAACTTAAACCATCAGAAAGACGGATATCCATCATGACCAAATCCGGAGATTCATTGCCTTGAAACCAATTGATACTGTCCGCAATATTATCCAAAACATCCAATATCTGTATGGAGGGTTTTATTTCCCGCAACAGTCGTTTGAGACGATCAGCATTCAGTTTTTCATCTTCAATAATTAAGACATTGGTTATGCTCATGAGTTTTGTTCTATAAGTGGTAGATTTACTTTAAATGTTTTTCCGTTGTTCAATATCTCCGGCTGTAGATTTGACAGAAGATCATATCTTTTAATGATGTTGGAAATACCTATTCCTGAGGATTCCGATACATTTTCTATGGGTATCAAAATATTCTCGACAACAAGCTGATTCTGTGCATTGGTGTATACCTTGATTTTTAACGAACGCTTTTTGTTGGTCTGATTATGTTTTAATGCATTCTCAACCAGGAGCTGTAGCGTGAGCGGTGGTAATTGATAATTGGACTTGGCAGGATCTACGTTAATTTCAAAATGGACACCATCCCCAAATCTATTCTTTATCAAGAAAATATAGGAATCAAGGAAATTGAGCTCTTCTTCCAGCGAAATAACATCTTTTTTTGAATTCACCAATAGATAGCGGTATATTTTGGAGAAATTTTCGGCATATTCATATCCCAGCTGTTGATCTTCTAAAATTATTTCCGACAATACGCTCAGATTATTGAATACAAAATGAGGGTCAATTTGCAGTTTTAGGGACTGAAGCTCGGCCTCTAAAATAACTTGGCCAAGTTTGGCCGCGCGTATAGATTCATTTTTCCAGTTGTTAATCAGATGGATCCCAATATTTATCCCCATAATCATTAAAGCGATCATCACACTGATGGAGATATTTTGTATCGCACCTCTTTTTTCCTCTAAAGATGTTGCAATGGTAACGTTCTGTAGTTCAAAATAATAACGGGAGATGATGTAAACCAGTAATAAATTGATGAGTAGAACGACAATGAGATTGATGACGGTTTCAATAAGCAGTCTTTCAGTTGGATTGTCCTTCCAAGTTAAGACAGCGTCCAAGCGATTATGGACAATAATGCTAAATTCCGAAATGAGGAAACTATAAATAATTGTAAATGTCCATTCGCCCAGTATTTCAAATATATTTCGTTGGAAATAGCCATTCCAGCAGCTGGCGAACGGATCTATAATATAAGCAACAAGGTAGATGAGGAAAAAAGACAGCAGGGTAAATAATAACCTCTTCTTATTTGTACTGATTAAATTTTTTTCATTCTTATAGATCGTCTTCTCCTGCATACGTTTTACGTGTATATTGCCATTAAATCAATACAAATTTCGCAATTCATTTAAGAATTGGATTACAAATTTATTCTGAAGTGTACAAAGAGTAAACTGAAATACCCATTTACCGCAGCTCAATCGTATAGATACAAATCTTGGATTGTCCTCTTCAGTTTAGTTTGATCCATGTATCCAGTTGATAATATAAGGAATTCAATTACGCTTTACAATCGAAATAATGGATGTAGCCTATTATTTTCTTAAATTGGCTCTTATAAATTAATTTTAAGATGGCTGAATTTTATCATTTAAATTGCGTTCGGATTGTTTCATCCGTGAATGATAATGTATGTGGACACTGCCTTTTAATCAAAGAAGGCGAAAGATTGGTTTTAGTGGATACAGGTATTGGTTTAATGGATACGATGTTTCCGATAGAACGAATTGGTAAAGAACTTGTCGAAATGGTCGGCTATCGATTTAATGAAGATCTAACGGCTATCCGTCAGATTGAAAAACTTGGATTTGATCCGTCCGCTGTAACGGATTGTGTGATATCCCATTTGGATAACGATCATATTGGTGGATTGGCTGATTTTCCAAACGCAACAGTTCATCTTGGACAAGAAGAGCATGAAAATTATTTGTCCGGTAATCAACGCTACCTGGTGACACCATTGTTGCATAACCCCGTAATCAGGACGTATGCAAAAAGTGATTTTCAATGGCATGGCCTTGAAGCGAGAAAACTCGCGATTGATCTGAAACTGTCCTTATATCTTGTTCCACTTTTTGGGCATACATTGGGGCATTGTGGTGTTGCGATAGAATCACAGGAAGTAAAGTTGCTCTATGTGGCTGACGCGTATTACATGAGAGTTGAGTTGACAGACGAAACACATCCTGTAAATAGCTTAGCCAAAATGAGAGCGGAAGATAACCGTCAACGACTGGCTTCGATGGATAAAATTCGTGAATTTGTAGCTGATCATTCCGAAATAAAGGTATTTGGTTACCATGATATTGAAGAATTTAGCGAGTTTATGGATTGAAGTAGTCCAAAAAGTTGATAAACGGAAGTGATAAAAAGGATTGACAATATTTGAAATGTTGCCAATCCTTTTGATTAAGGGGTCGCCTTATCTCTACGTCAAATAATACGACCGATTATTTTGGTTCTGTGTGTGTGGTTGGTGTGTGTATAATATCGAAATAAACGGACTTATTGTCATTGTTTGGATAAATCCGGTACGTAAATTCCTCTTTTGTCAATACAGTAATATCAACGATACGTGTGAAAAGCGTTTCTCCAGCAGCGTTTTTAGCAACGATGGTCCGTGTCTTTCCATCCGCTGAAACCGACCAGTCGCCATGCATTTTGGGAGAGTCATCAAGATTGAACATGGTAAAGGTGCCATCAGATTTAAAATAGGCAAAACCTACAAAATTTGAAACGTTTGCATCTGTCAGGACCACATTTTCACCTTTGTTATTTTTGGCATTGGTAGTTTCCCAGGCTGTACTTGCTAATATTTCGCTGGGCGTCAGCTGAGGTTCGGGTGTTACCTCATCATCCTTACTGCAGCTACCAAGTAATAAAGTGCAAATGACCATGTAACATAGCATTGCAATCATTTTTAAGTTTTTCATGTTATTGAATTTATTGTCTCACAAAAATAATTGCATGATTGTGATTGCATTTGTCCCTTTTATTCCAAGGTTTGAAGTATTTATAACTGTGGCAATCGTTATGCATGAAATTGTAATGGATAGGGCGAAGATATCGGAGTCTCAATAGGGGGAGATCAAGTAGGAGTAGGAGTAGGAGTAGGAAAGTCCAAACTTAGCGGAAACGGTAATAGGTCAAAGATGTTGCTACCAAAAATAAGACAGGAGACCCTCGCGGTCCCCTGCCTCCCAGATATGTGATATAAAATTAGAAAAATTGCACTTTCGAAAATTAGTTATTGCTCCAGCCGCCACCTAAGGAGCGATAGAGATCTACTACAGCTGAAAGTTCGGCTTTTTTGACTTGCGCGAGCTCCAGTTCACTCTGCAATATATTGCTTTGCGCGGTGATTACTTCTAGGTAAGTAGCCATACCCGTCTCAAACAGTAGGTTGGCATGTTTTGTAGCCTCTTTCAAACGATTGGTTCGATCCAAAGTAATCTGTTGTTTTTCTTTTAGTTTTTGGATCGAGACCAAAGCATCGGAAACCTCGCCAGCCGCAGCAATGACCTTTTGTTTGAAAATCATCACATTTTTTTCTTGTTCTATACGAGCAAGTTCATATTGTGTTTTCAACTCTCTACGCTGAAAAATAGGCTGTGTAATACTTCCTGTAATAGCACCAAATAGCGAGCCTGGCAAATTAAACCAGTTACTTGCTTTGAATGCATTAACTCCAGCCTCGGCACTAATGACCAAGGACGGATACATTCTCGCTTTGGCGGATTTTTGATAGGCCTGAGAAGCTGTGACAGCAAGTTCAGCCTGTTTCACATCCGGACGGTGGCTTAATAAGTCTGCCGGTATCCCTGTAGCCAAATCTTCGGGAAAACGAACATTGACCAATTGCTCCTGTGTTTTGATTTCCGCAGGGAGTTTACCACTAAGGATTTGGATCGCATTCTCTTGAAGTCGGATCTGCTGCTCGAAATCAGGGATAAGTGCGGCCGCAGATAAACGCTGTGCATCGACTTGTTCTAAGGCGAGCAATGTAATATCACCAACTTCGTATTGTTGCTTAACGATGCGGAGTGTCGTATCGCTCAACTGTAAATTTTGCTGTGCGATATCCCGCAATTGGTAGAGCATCAAAAGTTGATAATAGCCTTGTGCTACCTGGGCAATCAATTGTGTTTGTATGACTTTTTTTGCTTCTTCCGTCTGTAAGTACGATGCTAAAGCAGCGGCGTTCTGGTTTTTGATTTTTCCCCATAGGTCAGCCTCCCAGGACACACCCACTGAAGCCGTATAGTCTTCAACATGGTGCTGTTTTAGAAATTGGCCCAAACTCAATCCGTTCATACTGTTATTGGAGGGGTTGGTGCTGTTTCCCCTGATCTGCAACTGTGCCGAAGGAAGATAATTTGCCTTTGCCTGCCTTAAGCTCAATTGAGATGCCTCGATATTTTTAAGAGCCAATTGCATATCCAGGTTATGTTGGATAGCACTGTCGATCAAACTTTGTAAAACCCGATCTTTAAAAAAGTCGCGCCAGGGAATAGAACCAATATTGTTTTCTTGTGACGCTTTTCCCTGATCACGATATTGCTCGGGCAGATTTGGCACAAGGTTTTTATTGCTGACCAATTTATCTGTTTTACAAGACCACGCTGCAAAAGATAAGATGAAAATAGTCAGTAGCTTTGCTTTTCTATTCATATATTTCGATGTTGTCATTGTTCACTAATTATTTGTGTGTACAGGAATTTCCAAAGCAATGGATTCATTTTCCCGTTGTTTTTCGCCTGGCGTGCCGCTTACTTTCTCCTGTATAAATTGGAAAACAATAAAGAGGATAGGAATAATAAACAGTCCTAATACAACGCCACTGAGCATTCCACCAGCTGCTGCAATACTTATTGAGTGGTTACCCTGTGCAGAGGGGCCTACTGCGCTCATCATAGGAATCATACCTACAATAAAGGCTAGGGAGGTCATGATGATAGGACGCAGACGTAAGCGTGCTGCTTTAAGCGCCGCACTAGGTATTGAGAGTCCCTGTTTCCGACCCTGAATAGCAAATTCGACAATTAAAATGGCATTCTTTGCCAACAAGCCAATCAACATGACCAGAGCTACCTGAACGTAAATATTATTGGCCGTATCGGTGAGACTAATTGCTGCAAAGACCCCGAATATCCCTGTTGGAATAGAGAGTATAACCGCTAATGGGATAATATAACTTTCATATTGTGCTGCAAGCAGGAAGTAAACAAAGATTAAACAAAGAATAAAAATAAGGGTCGACTGACCTCCCGAAACAATTTCTTCCTTGGTCATACCCGAAAATTCATAGGTAAATCCAGTAGGTAAATGTTGCTTCGCCACTTCTTCCACCGCACGGATCGCATCCCCAGAGCTATAGCCGGGTTTTGGGATTGCATTGATTCCGATCGAATTAAATAGATTGTAACGCGAAGCAGTCTCCGGTCCATATACACGTTGCAATTTGACCAACGTGTTGATCGGTACCATGTCACCTAATCTGTTTTTTACAAAGATTCCGTCCATGGAAGTTGGTTCGCTACGATCTTTTGCATCCGCTTGGACCATAACACGATAGTACTTTCCGAATCGATTAAAATCTGACGCCTGCGCACTACCAAAATAAGCTTGCATGGTTTGTAAGATACTTTTGGTACTTACACCAAGTTGTTCGGCTTTGATGTCATCCACTTGTAGCTCGTACTGCGGGTAGTCGGCTTTGAAGGTTGTAAAGGCCATCATGATTTCAGGACGCTTCATGAGTTCTCCTATGAACCCTTGACCTATTGTACTGAATTTACCAAGTTGTCCACCTGTCCGATCTTGAAGAACCATATCGAGACCATCCACGTTACTAAATCCAGGGACTGTAGGGAAGGTAAACACGAAGAAGTTGGCGCCCTTGATACTTGCTAAACGTTGGTTCACATCGGCCATAATAGCGTTGATGTCCTTGATACTGCCACGTTCTTCATGTGGTTTCAGCAAAATAAATGCTACACCTGCTGATGGACTGGTTGATTGCGTTAAAATATTAAAACCAGCCAAAACGTTTAGTGTCTTGGTGAAGTCAGCATGTTGAAGTTGTTTTTCAGCTTCAGCTAATGCTTCCGAAGTCCGATCCAAAGAGGCACCGGCTGGCATAGAAAATGATATAGCGATAAAACCTTGGTCTTCGGAAGGGATAAATCCTGTTGGTGTACGACGAATCATAAAAATTGTCAACAACAAGGTGATACCTAAGCCTGCAAAAGCTACCCATTTGTAACGGACCAGAAAACGTAAGCTGCCTAAATAGTTTTTGGTCAGGCGGTCAAAACCGACATTGAATCCTGTGAAGAAACGTTCTTTGAAATTAAGTTTCTTGGTCTCGTCGTGGTTATGGTGCGTAGGTTTTAAAAATAGGGCACAGAGCGCCGGACTTAATGTCAGTGCATTGATCGCCGAAATCACAATTGCTATGGCCAATGTAAAGGCAAATTGTCGATAGAAAACTCCTGTCGAACCTTCCATAAAACCAATAGGGAGGAAGACCGCAGACATGACCAGGGTAATGGAGATAATGGCTCCCGTAATCTCACTCATGGCAGAGGTCGTTGCTAATTTAGGTGGGAGATTATTATGCTCCATTTTGGCGTGTACGGCCTCGACCACCACGATCGCATCATCCACGACGATACCGATTGCCAGTACAAGCGCAAATAAGGTCAATAGATTGATGGAGAAGCCAAAAAGCTGCATAAAGAAAAATGTTCCCACAATTGCCACTGGTACAGCAATGGCCGGTATCAGTGTTGATCTAAAATCCTGAAGAAATAGGAAAACAACTAAAAAGACCAGAATAAATGCTTCGATCAATGTGTGTTTAACTTGATCAATGGATTGGTCGAGCGCATCTTTAGTGTTGTATAAAACGAGATATTTTACACCTTTTGGAAAGCTTAACGAAGCTTTTTTCATAAACTCCTGTATGGCAATCTGAATTTCATTCGCATTGGATCCCGCTAATTGCATTACACCGATGTTGAGACCAGCTTTTCCATTGATGCGGGTCTTACTGGCATAAGTATAAGATCCTAACTCAACACGAGCTACATCTTTCAGTTTTAATACAGAACCGTCTGTGTTTGAGCGGATAATGATATTTTCATAATCGCTCGGCTGATTAAGTTTACCTTTATACTTAATGACAAATTCAAAAGCTTCACGGCTACTTTCTCCAAATTTTCCGGGAGCGGCTTCTACGTTTTTATCCTGAATAGCTGCCATTACCTCCTCAGGGGTCAGTTTGTAAGCAGCCATTTGGTTTGGATTAAGCCATACGCGCATGGAATAATCTTTACTACCGCCAAAAACCGATGCTTGTCCCACTCCGGGGATACGTTTCAGCTCCGGAATAATATTGATCTGTGCATAGTTGGTAATAAACGTTTGGTCATATTTACCTTCATCCTCAGTATATAGATCCAATACCATGATCAAGCTATTTTGTTGCTTGGCTGTTGTAATTCCGGCCTGAACAACTTCGGCAGGAAGTTGACTGGTGGCCTGTGCAACACGATTCTGCACATTGACAGCAGCCTGATCCGGATCCGTACCAAGTTTAAAATATACGGTAATCATCAATGACCCGTCATTACTGGCGGTAGAGCTCATATAGCTCATGTTTTCGACCCCATTGATAGACTCTTCCAGCGAAGGAGCAACAGCACGAAGTACTGTTTCGGCATTTGCGCCTGGATATAATGCCGTGACCTGTACCGCAGGCGGGGCGATGTCTGGAAACTGCTGTAAGGGCAGCTTTAGGATACCGATTACTCCCAATATCACAAGTAATATGGAAATTACGGTGGCAAGTACAGGCCTTTCTATAAATTTCTTAAGCATAAGTTTGTCGTTATAATATTAATTGATGCTGTCTTTTGATAAAGGTTGTGGTGTAATTTTTTGGCCGTCTTGCAGTAAATCAATACCCTTATAAACAATGCGGTCTCCTGCATTGATTCCTTTACTTACAAGATAGTTTGAACCACTTTTTCCGATGACAGTAATAGGCTGCTGTACAACTTTATTTTCTTTTCCGACAGTATACACAAAGATCTTGTCTTGCATTTCAAGTGTAGCAAGTTGTGGCACCAATAGAGCCTGATCGTATTTCTTTTGTAGTCTGACACGGCCAGTATTTCCATTACGTAATACTCCTTCGGGATTACTGAAAGTCGCGCGTAACGTAATCGCGCCTGTGTTTTTGTCAAACTGACCATCCACCATATCTATTTTTCCTTTTTGATCATAAATAGTCTGATCAGAAAGCACCAAGCTGATCGGGGGAAGGTTGTTTAATTTTTGTTGCAGATTACTACCTTCCGTATTGTTTTTGAAGGCAATAAAATCATTTTCTCCCAATGAGAAATAGACGTGAAGATCTCTGATATTTGACAGTGCAGTTAAAGGTTGCGGATCTGCTGGCCCTACTAAACTTCCTTGTTTCCGTTGCAGCCTTCCGATATATCCATCGGCCGAAGCACGGATCAAGGTATAGCCCACATTGATTTTTGCGGTCTCTACAGCAGATATTGCCAATTGCACATTCGCCTTAGCAGCATTGCGCGCACTGATCGCTGTTTTTAATTGAAAATCAGTCAGGACTTTGGTGTTAACCAACTTTGTTTTCTTTTCAACTTCCAGTTCTGCGTTTTCCAATGCAGCTTTCGCAGCTAATAAGTTGGCCTTAGCTTGATTCAATTGTTCTTGGTATGGGCGGTCATTAATTTTAAAAAGTGCCTGACCTTTACTGACCTTCGCACCCTCATCGACATAGATCTGTTCCAAAATGCCCTCAACCTGAGGTCTGATTTCAATATTGGCAGAAGCTTCGATTGTTGCCGGATATTCCTGATAGACGATCTCGTTGCCATTTTCGATGCTGACAACAGGGAGGCTAACTGGTGGTGGATCATTAGGTTTGCTTGTTCCTGTCGAACAGCTGTACAACAAGATTGCACTAAGCACATATGCAGTCTTTACGATATTAATTCGTTTAACACTGTTAAGTGCAGGAACGTAAATCTTCTTAAGACTTGGTGATACATTTGTTTTCATGTGATATTAAAAATTGAAGTTTTGGTATATTTAACGGTGTTAGATTCTTTAACGTTGTATTTTTTGATGCAAAAAAAATTAGTCAGTAAGCGAACGGGTGATTCCGTAGATCGCATCTTTTAGTACCTCCTGGTTGGTATTATCTCCGTTGCCTTGATTAACTAAATTGATGGATATGAGTCCATGTATAATAGACCAGTACGTGAAATATTTTCTACAGATCAGGTCTTCTGACGGACTTTTATCCTTCATGATCTCACGAATTACGTCACTGATCAATCTGCCATGAGATTCAGCACACTTATAGGTTTTTTCAAACCCACAGCAAGCTGTACCTACCCCAAACATGAGTTGGTATAATTCGCGCTCTTCAAATGCAAAATCCCAATAACTGAACCACATTGCTTCCAATTGTTTCTCCAAGTCGGTTTGAGTTGATTTGGCTTGTCTGACTTTTTTGGCAAGTAAGAGATAACCTTGGTTGGCAAGTTCGTTTAAAATTGCATCTTTGTTTGCAAAATACTCATAAATCATGGGGGCGGTATATTCGATGATATCCGCAATTTTGCGCATACTCAATGCCTGCCATCCCTCTTCTTTTACGATTTGAAGAGCGGCATCGAGAATATTTGTTCTATTCTCATCTTTAAGGCGTTGTATGCGTTCTTTACTACCCATGCTTAATGCATAAATGATTTAACAGTGTTAAGCAAAATTCTAACTTTTTATTTTATTTAATGACATTTGAAAGTCATTAAATAAAAATGCCGCTCAAATGTTCTCAAATAGCCCCTTTTTTGAGCGTATTGTGGGGTATTAGGATCTGTTTTATCCGGCTTCTCTCTTTGTCCGACAATGGAATTGCCTTTTCTAGTATGGTCAGGATGTCTGTGCTTTTCTCTGTTTGTAGTAGGAGATCCAGGAAACCTAAATAGGTACGGATCAGGTCAGTTTTGACACCAAAGAAGATGCGCGGGTCTATGATGTAGATTTCTTGCAGCAATGCGAGCAATGTTTCTTTTCTTTTTTTGTCGTTGTCTGTTTGCCCGTAACCGGGTAGAAAACCTTTCTTTTCCAATTCACTGAGTTTGACAGCTACAGCATTTTCACGAACGTATTTTTTTTGTTTGCGATCCAGAAAATCGCGCAACTCAGCAAGCAGATTACGGTACACAACTTGTTTCTCTTTGCCAGTGAAGAGATTGACGTCCGTTGAAATGCTAATATCTTCTTTTTCAAAAGCGTCAAAAAAATCGGATGTTACATATACAGAGTGATGAAAATCTATCGCATTATTGTTAAAGCTGCTGAGTACTTTGGCAATTTCTCTTTTATCGCTATTGCGCAAATAATAGTAATATCGGTCCCCGATCTGTTGGTTCCAACGAATGTAATTGACCTGAAACGTGTAGGAGGGACCTTCTTCAGGGCTATATAAGGTCCATGACAGTAGATCCGTTTCTTGAATCAGATGATCATAGATTAATATGGCGCCGTTGATTCGTATGGTGTAATCTAAATCGCGGTTAAGGTATAGAAACCAGCCAAATTCCTGCGCCATGAAATCTATAAATTCTTTCGATTCCAAATAGGATGAATTTAGCCCGAAAACGCCCTCTAATCTCACTTGGGTCCCCGTCTTTTGATTTTCTATACGGGTACTTTCGCTAACGTCATATTGTTCTTTGCTGTCCCTATCGATCTGTATGCGGTATGTTTTTAAAACTCCTTCTTCTTTCACAATTGTATTCCAAATCGCTCTTGTCGCAAACAACGAAAAAGAAAACCTGCCTTTTCCTTTCTTTCCTCTTGTATAGGAACTTCGTCTGATGCTATTTTTCTTTACTGAATCCAGAAAATTACCAAATGAATAGGGGAGTGTATCGAAAACGATACCCTCTCCATTATCGTTGATGCCAATACTGTTTATATAACCGAGTTCATTGCTATCAATTACAATATCAACTTCAGTAGCTTTTGCGTCAAAGCCGTTCCATATATATTCAGCAATGACCAATTTTGGATCTTTAGGTAAACCAGCAGATTCTATACTTAGGTTGGTTATCTGTGTGTTTTTTTTCATAATGATAGCAATTCTAGCAAGTAAATTTAATCGGTAAGAACTTCATTTCCCAATTATATGTTGTTTAATTTGTACTGTTCGCGCTATTTTCTTTAATCTTTTATTTTCTGATTTTTTTTATTGAATAACTTAATAGACAGGCGATCCCAAAATAGACGACAAGGTTCAGAAGAAGATATATGCCGTTGAAATATGTTCTGTCCGGTGGTTCTGGGTAACGTTTCCCGCCTAAATAGGTATAAAAGGGAAAGGGAAAACCAAGGACATCATTGCCATCCGAAGGACTTTCGCATTTCGAAAATAGCAGGTTGATCGTCACTGTTAGTATGAAGAAGATGATCCAGGTCGTTCTTGGAAATTTTGGAAACATACGTATGTATTACTTTGTTGATACAAGTAAAAATACGATATCTTATGAATATTTAATGGATGTACTTTTCAAGAGGTTTAGATCTATCTGTTCAAAATTACAGTCAGTTGAGGCAATTTTTTCTTTTTCTTCTTCACATAAAGAACCAATTAATATTGTGAAATTGGTAGTTTTGATTAAGAAATGCTAATGGTATTATACTAAAAATTAGATTATGCTTGTAAAAACATTGAAAAGTCTTTTTTATAGAGATTTGAATAGATTGAAAACAGAAATTGCATCTTATGGACAAGAAGAGAATATCTGGATTGTTGATCATGGTATTGCGAATTCAGCGGGAAATTTATGTTTACATTTAATTGGCAATTTACAAACTTATATTGGAGCGGAGATCGGAAAGACAGGCTATATTAGAAATAGGGAGGCTGAGTTTACCCTGCGGGATATTCCAAGATCAGTACTTTTAGATGGTATAGACAATACCATTAGTGTCGTTGATCTAGCTTTGGATAAGCTTAATCAGGAGGACCTTGCCGCAATATACCCCATATTAGTGTTTGAGGAGAAGACAACAACGGAATATTTGTTGGTGCATTTAACGACACATTTAACCTACCATTTAGGGCAGATCAATTATCATCGTCGTCTGTTGGATCTATAATATTTAACGATGGAATCGGATTTAAAAAAGACATTAAATAAAAATCTTGTTGGCAAAGGGCTCCGAAATACGAGTGTAGACTTGTCTGTTTTAAAATACTATAAGCAATATGCCAAAACTTATGCCGAGATCCATAATGGCATTGTTGTACTAAGTGATTTGACGGCGAATTGGAGCTTTACCTTTATGGGGGCGATAGCTGAACGTCTGCACCTGTCTTCGCCTGATAGAAAATTGGAGATCAATAGTATTTGGGAAGACTTTCTCTTAGCACGCGTACATCCTGAAGATCTGGCTGTCAAACACAGGCTTGAACTGCAGTTTCTTGATATGGTTAAGAACATAGGTCCCAAAGAACGTTTTCAATATCAGGCAAATAGTGTGCTCCGTGTGGTAGGGAAAGATGGGAAGAATATGCTGATGTCACATCAGATCGTCTATTTGGATACCTCCGGCAAAGAGTTTCCCCAGTTGGCATTGTGCTGTTATACCTTATTGCCCGACAGAGAAGACCAACAAGGGAACAATAACTATATCTTTAATCAGGTAAGCGGTGAGGTCTATTTACTCCATAAACAAGATGTCAAGGATGTCATGAGTCAACGTGAGAAGGAGGTATTGAATTGCGTAAGAGGGGGGATGATCAGTAAGGACATTGCTGAAAAGTTAGGTCTGAGTGTCAATACCATTAACCGGCATCGGCAAAATATTTTACAAAAACTGCGGGTTCGAAATCTGCACGAAGCGATCAGTATATACGATAAAATGTATAAGCAAGAAGATGATTCACAATAATAACAAGTCTGTCAAAAGCAACTCTTTTGACAGACCTGATGATACTGATCAATTGGAACTATTTTCTTTTAACCATTTTGTTCGACGCTGGTCGGGAAGATGCTTGATGCTAAAGTGCTCAAAATTAGCCTGGAAGCCATCACCATCTGGTGATGCACCCATCAATCCAACTAATACGGGATGGTTGTCTTGTAACCATGCATTTCTCATCATCGTATATTGCTTATCATCAAAAGAATAAAAGAATTCTACGGCATCAAGTCTCCGGATAGCCTTTATCCATATAAAAGGGATTTCTTTGTCTACCGGTATAATGCTCCAGTCACTGGTCCGATGTGTGACAACAGTACTCAGGTTATACTTTCCATCGACAAATTCTATTCCTGCTTTTATATAATTTTCATGATCTATGCGTAGCATAAGACCTGCTTGATCAAAACGAGTTTTATAGTTAGCCGAAATCTTGACCTTCACTTCAAATTCACCACCGCGCTCTGTATAGAAGAAAGGTGCATCATCCACAGTAAATCCATAATGTGATATTCGCCAGTAGTCACTTTTAGGCGTAACAAACATGGACAGCGCGTTGTTGCTGATTGTCCACTCGGTAGGTTCATTAAACCAGATCATCTTGTCCAATTTCTGTGCTGTGACCTGCATGGTAAAGAAAGGAAGCAACGAGGTCGCAAAAAATGTTTTTATGTTTTTCATGATTTTCTTTTAGCAAAGGGTATATTCTTTTTTCTGACGACAAAGATATCGTTGACATACAGTAATTTTCAATACTGATATATAACCATGATTTGAGCCAAGATCTTTAAATGTAATTTATTTGCAATTTAATTGCATTTAAATCTATTGCTACATAGTTGCAATAGTAAAAAGACTTACCTTCGTTTATCTTTATTGTAATTACCAGATTATTGTTAGCTGAATTCAATAAATGCAAGATATTAAAATAAAAAGTCTAAAGACATGGAGTTTTGGGAACGTAATTTTGTGGAAAAAGGAGAGATGTGGGGCGGAAGTCCTGCTCATTCAGCTCAAATAGCAAAAGATTTCTTTCTGACGAAGAATATAAAAGAAATCTTAATTCCGGGATTTGGTTATGGCCGGAATGGTCATGTATTTCTAGAAAATGGAATAGGTATTACGGGAATAGAGTTGTCCAATACAGCAATTCGACTCGCGCGAAAACGTTTCGGATCTCAAACGATTATTTATCATGGGTCGGTTGTTGATATGCCTTTTGATACCAAAAAATACGGTGGAATATTTTGCCATGGGTTAATTTACCTACTCGCCGCTGACGAGCGGATCAAATTTATACATGACTGTTATGAACAATTATCCGACAATGGTTATATGATCTTTACGGCAGTATCAAAACAGGCAAGTATCTATGGACAGGGAACGGCCATAGGCGAAGACCGTTTTGAAATGTTTGGAGGAGTTAATATGTTCTTTTATGACTTGGAATCTATTCAAACAACATTTGAAAAATATGGATTAATTGAAGTCAGGGAAGTGGAAGAGAATTATCCCTTTTATTTTATTACTTGTAAAAAGTAAAACAAACGAAAACAATCCTTGATGAAATTATCCTGATTTATTCAGATGAATGGGTGGGCTAGGGAAATAAACATCAAACTTACGAACTAGCCTAATAAATCTGGTTGTATCATTAATATTTAAAATCAAATTTATAAAGATGGAAAACGATAAAAATTTTGACGCAATTATTATTGGCGGAAGTTATGCAGGGCTCTCAGCAGCCATGGCTTTGGGGCGTTCGTTACGTCAGGTATTGATTATAGATAGCGGTTTGCCGTGTAATAGGCAAACACCACATTCACATAATTTCATAACGCATGACGGCGAAAAACCATCGGTAATAACACAAAAGGCTAAGGAGCAGGTTTTAAGTTACCCAACAGTACGTTTCCTGCAAGGGCTCGCTATAAATGGAAAGAAAAACAATGATGGCTTTGAAATAAGCACAGCAGATGGCGAAGCTTTTAACGCGAAAAAAATAATTTTTGCAACTGGAATAGAAGATGTCATGCCCGACATTCAAGGTTTTTCAGCTTGTTGGGGTATTTCAGTTATCCATTGTCCATATTGTCATGGATATGAATTCAGCGGTAAGAAAACTGCAATTATGGCCAATGGAGAAAGAGCTTTACATTTGGCTTCTCTGGTCAATAACCTCTCAACAGATCTGACAATATTGACCTCGGGAAAAGCTAATTTTGAAGCTGAACAGGCTGCGAAATTGGAAAAGCATGGCATAGCTGTTATTGAAGAAGAGATTGTCAAAATACAACATAAGAATGGATGGCTGGAAAAAGTAGTTTTCGGGGATAACAGCACAAGGGCATTTGATGCGTTGTATGCAGCAACTCCTTTTAAGCAACACTCAGCTATTCCTGTCGAATTAGGCTGTGATCTAACAGAACAGGGGCATATTGTTGTCGACAATTTTCAAAAAACTTCGGTTAAGGGAGTTTTTGCTTGTGGCGATAATGCCAGTATGATGCGGTCTGTTTCCAATGCAGTCGCCGCAGGTAATCTAGCCGGAGCTATGGTCAATAAAGAATTGGTTGAAGAAAGCTTCTGATAAGATTTCTGCAGATAGCAGCTACAATCAATCTACTTCAGTTTTAATCGGGAAGCAAACTGAGATGGAAGCTTCCTGATTAAAAACGCTTTTGTCAGCCTATGTTACTTAGTCAAAATCGGCCGATTATTTTACCTGTTGAATCCCTGCAGTTCTAGTTGCAGTCTCTCTACCCCAAAGTGCAATGGATTCCAATAGAGGGATCAGCGTCTTTCCAAATTCTGTAAGCTCATAATCTACCCTTAAGGGAGCTTTATCGGTATGTACTGTGCGCTTAACCAAACCGTCAGCTTCTAATTCCTTCAGCTGTAGGCTCAATGTACGCTCTGTAATCAATGCACATTCTTTTCTCAGCTCATTATAACGTTTTTTTTCAATTAAATGGATAAGGATGACTGCCTTCCACTTGCCGCCTATATATTTCATTGTCAGGCTTGTACTGCAGGGGTATTGTTTGTTGTCTATCAAATACATCTGTTACTATCAAATTTGACCGTTATTGCAAATATATAACACTATATTTAGTTTTGTAACTATAAAAAATATAGTTAATTTAAAATTGTATGTTATGGCATTTTTAGAAACAGCAAAAGAACGTTATACAACAAAGAAGTATAATTCGACGGAAAGAATCTCAGCGGACAAGATCGCTGAACTAAAAGAAATACTTCGGTTGAGTCCTTCTTCCATCAATAGCCAGCCTTGGAGGTTTTTCTTTATTTCAGATGGGGAGACAAAAACGAAACTGGCTGAAGCATCTTATTGGAATGCGGAAAAAATTAATGAGGCGAGTCATCTGGTAGTCTTTAGTGCCCTTCATGATGTGGAACGATTTGAAGAGCAGATCAACGGTACACTACCCGAAGGTTCGATAAATTACTACCATCGTTTTTTGAAATCACAGGGAGAGCAGCATGTGCAATCCTGGATGAAACAGCAAGTGTATCTTTCTTTAGGATTTTTTCTCGCAGCATTTGCCGCGAGTCATATTGATGCTACTCCGATGGAAGGTATTGAAAATGATCGTTATGATCATATATTAGGACTTGAACAATATCATACTTTATTTGCTGTTGCTATTGGTTATCGAAATGCGGAGGACTCAAATCAGCCTAGCATAACAGCCAAGTCGCGTTTGAATATGGAGGATATTATTCGAGCAATATAACTTGTTTGATCGTGATAGGGATGCCCAAAAAGTGCAGTAGCACCAAAAGTTGAACGGATTAAAGCGGATTAATGGAAATAGATCTTTTGCAGAAGAGCTCGGTATTCTACCGGGCTCTTTCCGTCCGCGCTAATTCAATGTTATTGTACTAGCGAAATATTGCATATTTGAAATCCGGAAATATTAAACAGAGGGATATCTATAGACTAATTCACAATTAGGCTTTATACCTTGCATGTTCGCTTTGACTTTGGATAAATCATAGTTTTTTGCAAAAAAAAAATAATAATATGGCTCAAAACGTGTTGCTAGAGAGGATGTTGGGATGATTTTTGTTGTGTACGTAAATTATGAGGCAGGAATTGGCAGACAAGATAGCAATGTATAGTAAACGATACGGACTGTTTATGCATCCGGACTATATTAGTTTCGCGCGTGATACCACGAGGTTGTTGCTCCGCAATGAATGCCTACGTATAGGAGATATAAAAATTTATCAGGACTATGTCGCCTCCCACTATCCAGAAGATCTCCCTTGGGAGATGAAACAATATCAAGAAGCAGCCAAGGCACTGATAAGAATGGATAAGGTAGCTGCCATTGCCTGGGTCTCTGCGCATCAGATTAATCTTTTCGAGTCAGATATTTTTATTGATGATGAAGACGCAATTTTACGCCCTATCCAATTCAAGAACGATGATATGCTGCGCTACAACTTTAATACGTTGGAAGAGTTGATTTATAATCATCAGATACCTGAAGATCTATTCCGCAAAAATCAGGCTTATTTTTGGATAGATGCGCGTATTGATTTGCGATAACTTTTTGTTTTTTTTAAATTTTAATTCTGAGATACCTTGTGCGTAGTGAATTTGGTTATAATGGGTGCAAGTGAAATTGATAACGCTGATTTGTTTGAGTATCCGGGCCTTTTTTGAAAACTAACAATTATTTTGAATCTTCCAGTATCTTTCTTACGTAGTCCACCCATTCTGGATTTTGTATAGTTTGGTCAATATAATAATCTGGTTGTATCCCTTTATTGTCTATAGCCATATTGGGGATTCGGTAACTTTTGCTGAGTGCATAGCCTAATCTATATTCTTTACAAGGTGACTCTACAAAATACATATTCGATATATCCAGTACACCTGAAGTTGTTGTACCAAAGAGCTTTACTTTTTTACTTTGCTTAGCCTCAAGTAAAAATTGCTCCGCAGTACTTCCATTTCCACCATTAATGATGATAGCCACCTGCCTGGGATAGGGGAGTGTTGAATAGCCGGAATCAATACGGACCAATTTTCGGTCTGGCCTAAGATTGACAAATTCCCCCAAATGGTTATTTAAACTATCATATGCAGCCCTGTAGAAAGGGATTTCCATGGGATCAATACCATATTCTTTATAGTTTTTGCAAAAATCCAACATCCGTTGGTTGTTTAATTTTGTGGAGTAAAATGTTACTCCAATGGTACGAATGGGGTTTGTATATAGAAATGGGATAATTTCAGCATAGCTGCCGTCACTGCCACCACCGTTATTTCGGATATCAATAATTAAGTTCTCTATTTTTTCCAACTGCGGTCTATGGATGGAATAAGGCTATCAATCGTTTGTTTTTGCCTACCGTTAAAGCTAGGGATACGCAACAGAATTGTTTTTGCATTAATCTTTTGGAGATAAGGTTTACCTGTTGAATATGATTTTACAAAATCAGCCTCTAAAGGAGTGTTTTCTACTATTGGATATATTTTTGTATATAAATAATTGCCCAGTTGAAACATATTTTTGCCAATAGGTAGCGTAGACGATATTTTTTCCGGAGTTTTATCTCTAAGATAATAGATACCTTCTGATAATTCATTGTTTAGGGTGAATTTAACGTCACCTAACATCCAATTATCTGCGGTAGAGCTGACTATAATCCCCTTATACCCCTCAGGATACTTTTTGATAGCTACTTTGTAGGGAGGAGAATCCCATATCCCTTCTAGATTTTGTTCTTTTTTTATAGTAAGGTAATTCCTGAACTCGTCTTCCGATATGCTCACAGTAGGATGATCGTTCTTAGTGATAAAACCAGCATCAGAAACTAATGAATCAACATCTTTTCCGTCGATTCGGTTTATTGACAAATGCCCTTTGCGGATAAACTGTAGCCATTCTGACAAGAGCTTTGTGCAATCTAAGTTTGATTTAATTCCCGCTAATTTCTGCTCAATTTTCGCGTTATGCGCCTGATATGCATCCTGTCCTTTCTGATCTAAAGCATATTGAAAACCAGCATCATTTTCCTCAATAATTTTTTTGACCCATTTAAGATTTTCAGCACAATTGCAATTTTGCGCTTGTAGATTGCAGCTGAAAATTAAAATAAAAGCAAATGGCAGAATAAGCTTAAACATATTATTATAGTTTTAAATAACAGTGGAATTACAATTATTTAGCCAAATTCATAGTTTCTTTGTTATGAATTAGATACGTTTTTTATAAATTTTTGAAATGTCCGATGACGGGCATAACTGTTCATTTTCGAACAGTAAATGTAAAATTTTTCCAAGGTACCAGGTAAAATGATACCCAGTGTCGAAACTAAGAGTGATTGTAAATCGCGATGAAATCACTTGGACTTTATTCGTAATTTCTAATGTTCAGATAAGGGCTGAATAACCAAATAGTTTGGACGAATAGGCAATATAAGCCACAAAAAAGTCCTTCGTNNACGAAGGACTTTTTTGTGGCTTGCATTAGATACGTTACAGCTGTTTTATTTTTATATTTCTAAAGGATACACCTCTTGACCAGTCCTGAAGGGCAAGCTTTCCACTCGTATGTTTACCGAATTCTGGAAAATCTTTGAAGGTACTGTGTTTCACCATGTCTTTCCACTTTTGTGAATTGAAATCCATTTCTGCTGTAACTGCACCATTCAGATAGAATGTGATTTTACCATCTTTCTGTACAATGCTCGATTGGTTCCAATCATCTTTTGCTTTGGTATTGACAAAATTTTGCTGCGGTAAAAACATGTAGAGACAACCCGCGCGTTTCAACGGTTTATCAAAGTCGGGATGTGAGTCAGCAAGTAACTGATATTCTGGTCCTGAATGATAAGTTGCATTGATGTCAGGCCGCTCTTGTACGTTGACAAAAACACCACTATTGCCTTCTTTTTCAAGTTTCCATTCAAATTTAAACTCGTAATTTTTATAATCGCTGTTGGAAATAAGGTCATATTTTTGACTTTCGTTGTTTGGATCACAGTAGATTGTGCCGTTTCTTACCAGCCAAGCGGTCGGTGCTTTTTTTTCATTGTTGTACGTATGCCAATTGTTCAATGTTGTACCATCGAATAAAAGTTGCCAGCCCTCTTTTTGTTCTTTCTCAGTTAAGGTGTTTGGGGCATTCGCCTCATTTTTACACGAATAGAATAGGCAGCCGATAAAGACAGCAACAACAATTTTTTTGAATAGGTTTAAGTTTATCATTGTTTAAAGTTTGTCGTATATGAAAGTGTTCTTAGGAATTTGATTTACTAAAATAATTTTTAATGTTTACTTTCTTTTATAAATGCAGACACTTATGTGAATTTGTTACATGAAATGCCCATGTGGTTTCTATTTTTCAGCAGAAATAATCAACATCATGGGCCTTCTCAACTCATCTTTCATTGTTGGGAAATTCTCTAGCATTTCTCTACTCGGTTCAGGCTCCACACAAGCGTTTATTTTAAATCCTCTTTTTAGGATACTGCCAAGGTAAGACGTAACAGTTCTGTGGTATTTCAGGACAGCATTTCCCAAAAACGTTGTCTCTCTGGAACCTATTAAAAAGTAATTGTCTACCGGCCAATGGAGTTTCTCTCCGTCATTCTTGTACATCCAGTCCTGTTTGCCCTGTGCAGTAAAAATTGGGTGTTCGACCGAGAATAAAAATTGTCCTTCGGGTTTTAGCCAGTTATAAATATTTTGGCAGCATGTTTCAAAGTCGTTTACATAATGAAAAGCCAAAGAACTTATAACAAGATTAAACTGCTCCGGTTTGAAAGTTAGCGACTCAATTGCATCACGTTGATATTCAATGCTGTCCAGGTTATTGATCTGTCGGGCCTTTTCCAGCATTTTTTCAGATAGATCCACACCTATAACAGATTTTGCGCCATTTTCAATCACATATCGACAGTGCCATCCATATCCGCAGCCTAAATCGAGAACAGTCTTGTCCTTGAGATCTGTGAAAAGTTTCTGAAATTCATGCCATTCGCCAGCTCCTTGTAAGCCCTTCTGTGAGCGATACATTTTGCTATATTCTTCAAAGAATTTAGGGTTGTCGTAGTTATTTTCCTGCATCTATTTTATATCAGCTTACTAGTTAGCCTTTATGGTCCAATTTACATATTATTGCTGTTTTTTAATCTAATTTTAACAGCTAATTCTACACATCAATTCTCATTTTGATAAAATAAGCCTATCATTTTGATAAGGTCTTATCAGTTTAATTTTTACTATTTTATTTTCAATATACTGTTTTTTAGTTGTTTATGTATTCTTTGGAAACTATGGAATACCGTTTGGCCTATAGGGACAAAGCATATAAAATGGAAATGATTAAAAAAATAACAGAATCGTCAAAGAGCCCACCCACCTTGGAGCAGATCTATGGATCAGGGATGACATAATATCCCTGAGAGCGACAAGAAATAGTTTACAAATCTTTACTATTAATCCCCACAATAATGATAACACTCGTACTGATAATCACTGGACTGCTTGGCTTTTGGTTGTTTTTTAAAATGGTTGATTTCTTCGAAAAAATTTAAGAAAACACAAAATAGAACAACGCTTACATTAATGTTAGCCATGAAAAATTTAAAAGAAAATAAGGAGTATTCATCTCCAAACAAATGGTCTATGGACCGCATCGCGAAGGTTGTAATGATCATCTTGATACTTATTATGATCTATCAACTGTATCTCGGTTAAATTTTGAAAAAAAAACATGCAAAAATTAAATCAATACCGGGTAGGTATGTACCTTATACTTCACTATAGGGAGATTCGTTCGGAAATTAACCTTCTGATTCGTAAACATAATTTTGCCGGAGCATTACAGGCAGTGGTCAACCACCTTCGTGTATTGAGCGCTGATCGTAATATCGATAAATTGTGCCGGCATATCCATTTTCTGGGGACATTATATAACCGAGGTAATCATTATGTCAAATACATGATGGAGAATTTATTTGTACGATCCTTGGCGGGGCTAAAGCGGATCTACTCGGCAGAAGAATGGACAAGGATTGAATACCGACTTCCCTTGTCTTTTCTGGAAATTCAAAAAAGACAGCAACAGGCAATATATTAATAATAAGACAAATGACAGCTTTATTTATAGTGGCGCTATTGGTTTTTGGATACATTTGTTACGTACTCCTCAGACCCGAAAAATTTTAACAGTACTAAAAAATACCGTAGACGAATTCAGTTTTATCCAAAAGTTCGACAGATTTCTGATGGAAAGAAGGAGATTTCGAATAAGGTAGACAATAAAATCTTTCAAACAACAATTACACAACTGAAATGAATACAGAAATTTTTGGAATCGTTGCAATGTTTATCATCACATTGCTGCTGGGACTTCCACTTGGCAGGTATATCGCCAAAGTATATGCGGGCGAGAAAACGGGGCTTGATCCTGTTTTTCAACCCTTGGAACGTTTATTTTATAAAATTAGCGGTATAAATCCGACCGTACAGATGACTTGGAAGCAGCATTTGGTTGCTCTTTTAACCATAAATTTTGTTTGGTTCCTATTGAGCATGGCCGTATTGATGAATATGAGCCATTTACCTTTGAATCCCGATGGCAACCCAAGTATGTCGGCTGATCTTGCTTTCAATACATCAATATCTTTTCTGGTGAACTGTAACCTACAGCACTATTCTGGTGAAACTGGGGTGAGTTACTTTGGGCAGATCTGGCTGATGTTTCTTCAATTTGTTACGGCAGGTATTGGAATGGCGGCAGCTGCGGTCATTTTTAAAGCATTTAGAGATAAGACCACAACGCAGCTCGGCAACTTTTATGAGTTTTTTCTTAAGTCATGCACGCGGATACTACTTCCAATTTGTCTGCTCATTGCAGCAATTTTTGTCTTTCAGGGAATGCCGATGACGATGGAGGGGAAGGACACCATGATCAATATGCAAGGGGATACTGTGCAGGTGAGCAGAGGACCGGTTGCTGCATTTGTTCCCATTAAACATCTTGGGACAAACGGTGGTGGATTTTTTGGTGCAAATAGCACACATCCATTGGAAAACCCTAACTACCTGACAAACATGGTAGAGATGGTCGCTCAGTTTCTAATCCCTATGGCCATGATTTTTGCATTTGGTTTCTTTATCCGCAAGCGCAAGTTTGCATGGATGATGTTCGCTGTAATGACCATAGGTTTCCTGATCCTGACAATTCCAAATATCAGGATGGAGATCGCCGGAAATCCAGCAGTGGCACATATGGGAATTGACACTTCTCTTGGCGCCATGGAAGGTAAGGAAGTTCGCATTGGAGCTGCTGCATCTGGTTTCTGGAGTATTGTAACGACCATGATTTCAACAGGGTCGGTGAATTCCATGCACGATAGCTATATGCCATTGTCAGGTATGAACGAACTTATTGCAATGATGGTCAATGCATTTTATGGTGGGGTTGGAGCGGGAATCCTCAACTTCTTTATTTTTATCATATTGGCCGTATTTATCAGCGGATTGATGGTCGGCCGTACCCCCGAATTTATGGGCAAAAAGGTGGAAGCCCGTGAGATGAAGATAGCCATGATCGTGGCGTTGGCCCATCCCTTTCTTATCCTTGTCGGTACAGCATTGGCGACCGCTTTTCCAGCGCAGGGAGCATCTACATTAAACAATCCGGGATTCCACGGTTTTAGCGAAATATTGTATGAGTATACCTCTTCGGCTGCAAATAATGGAAGTGGCTTCGAAGGGCTGGGAGACAACACCTTATGGTGGAATATTTCTACGGGTATCGTGCTGTTGCTCGGACGTTTTATTCCGATCATCGGTCCAGTGGCGATCGCCGGGCTTTTGGCCGAGAAGAAATTTATCCCGGAAGGTGAAGGTACACTGAAGACCGATACAAGTACATTCGGGATGATGGTATTTGCTGTGATCGTTATCATAGCAGCACTATCCTTCTTCCCGGCATTGGCATTAGGGCCGATCGCTGAATATTTTTCCATGCAATAATTAAAATAAAAAAAATTTAGAAATGAGCAATCAACAAACATTGTTTCAGAAAGAACTTGTACAACAAGCGTTAAAGCAATCTTTTGTGAAACTAAATCCTAAGGTAATGTTCCGCAATCCAGTGATGTTTACGGTGGAAATTGGAACGCTGATTATGGCCGCAGTTTGTGTTTGGATAATGGCCGGGGAAACCTCACAGGGTGGGCTCGGTTATAATTTCACTGTATTTGTCATTCTGTTCCTGACCTTGCTTTTTGGGAATTTTGCGGAAGCGATAGCCGAAGCCCGTGGAAAAGCACAGGCGGACAGTCTTCGTAAAACCCGTGAGGAGACGCCTGCTAAACTGCAGGATGGCCGGGTAGTTTCTTCTGCACAATTAAAGAAAAATGATGTCTTTGTGTGTCAGGCAGGGGACATCATACCACTTGATGGAGAAATTATAGAAGGGTTGGCGACGATAGACGAAAGTGCCATCACCGGTGAATCTGCCCCTGTCATCCGTGAGGCCGGTGGGGATAAAAGTTCCGTTACCGGGGGAACGAAAGTCTTATCCGACAAAATTGTCGTGCAGGTGACGACAGAACCGGGTGAAAGCTTTCTGGATAAAATGATCGCTTTGGTTGAAGGTGCCAGTCGCCAGAAAACACCGAATGAAATTGCGTTGACGATACTATTAGCGGGGTTCACACTGGTTTTTATTATCGTTACGGTGACCCTCAAGCCATTTGCTGACTATGCCAATGTAGGTATCACGATCGCTTCTTTTATATCGCTTTTTGTCTGTTTGATACCAACGACTATTGGTGGTCTCCTGTCAGCTATTGGTATCGCCGGAATGGATAGAGCATTGCGTGCGAATGTCATCACAAAAAGCGGTAAGGCCGTGGAAACGGCGGGCGATATTGATGTACTGCTCCTTGACAAAACGGGAACGATTACGATAGGAAACCGGAAGGCGACTAATTTTTATCCAGCAAATACGGTTGAAATGGATAGTTTGGTACGTGCCGCTGTTTTAAGTTCTATGGCCGACGAAACGCCTGAGGGAAAATCCATTGTCGAATTGGCGGCAGTAAAACCAGCGAGTTACGGCGTTCAGGAGCCTGTATTTATCAAGTTCACTGCCGAAACACGCAGCTCAGGAATAGACTTTGCCGGCACACGTATCCGCAAGGGTGCGACAGATGCGATACGTAATATCGTGACCAAAGCGGGGAATTCGTTTCCCATCGAAACAGACGAACGGGTGAAGGCCATCTCGCAAAATGGGGGAACACCATTGGTCGTGGCCGAAAACGAACAGGTACTTGGCGTGATCGAATTGCAGGATGTGATTAAACCCGGCATTCAGGAGCGCTTTGAAAGACTGCGTAAAATGGGAATTAAGACCGTGATGGTAACCGGCGATAATCCGCTGACCGCAAAATATATCGCTGAAAAAGCAGGTGTGGATGATTTTATTGCCGAAGCCAAACCCGAAGATAAAATGAATTATATCAAGAAGGAACAGGGCGATGGTCGATTGGTTGCCATGATGGGGGACGGTACCAATGATGCCCCGGCTCTTGCACAAGCAGATGTTGGTGTAGCAATGAATAGTGGTACCCAAGCCGCCAAAGAAGCGGGCAACATGGTGGACCTGGACAATGACCCCACAAAATTGATTGAGGTAGTGGAAATCGGTAAACAATTGCTGATGACCCGTGGTACGCTGACAACTTTCAGTATTGCCAATGATGTGGCCAAATACTTTGCCATTATACCAGCATTGTTTATTACGGCAATTCCAGCACTGCAAGGCCTAAATATCATGCATTTGAACAGCCCTCAGAGCGCTATTCTTTCCGCAGTGATTTTCAATGCGATCATTATTCCGTTATTGATCCCATTGGCGTTGAAAGGGGTCGCTTATAAGCCTATCGGTGCAAGTGCGCTGTTGCGGAGAAACTTACTCGTATTTGGGGTGGGAGGTGTTCTCGTACCTTTTATCGGAATTAAAGTGATCGATCTGCTGGTTGCACTATTTATCTAACATCTTTTAATAAAAATAAAATGAAAACACATATCTATCCAGC
This sequence comes from Sphingobacterium sp. UBA7625, assembly GCF_002484085.1. NCBI lineage: Bacteria > Pseudomonadati > Bacteroidota > Sphingobacteriia > Sphingobacteriales > Sphingobacteriaceae > Sphingobacterium > Sphingobacterium sp. UBA7625. The sequence continues at coordinate 94,211 of NZ_DLJD01000018.1, read as the reverse complement.
TATCAAGATTACCGTGGCGCTCTTGGTACTTCTCGCTGTCATTTATCCAGCTGTTGTCTGGGCGATCGCACAGCTGGCACCCAATCATGGAAAAGGAGCGGTTATAAGCTATCATAATCAGAATTATTATAAAAATATCGGTCAGTCTTTTACCGACGAAACCTATTTCTGGTCCCGACCATCAGCCGTGGCATACAATGCTGCAGGATCGGGGGGAAGCAACAAGGGCCCTTCCAATCCTGAATACCTGACAGAGGTAAAAGCACGTATTGATACCTTTTTGAAAAAAAATCCGGAGGTATCAAAAGCGCAGGTCCCTGTAGACCTTGTCACAGCAAGCGGTAGTGGACTGGATCCCGATATATCCGTGGCAGCAGCAAAAGTACAGGTGGCGCGTATAGCCAAAGCAAGAGCCATAGATGCAAATAGTGTACAGTCCTTAGTGGATGCACATGTGCAAAAGCCACTTTGGGGTATGTTCGGGCCAGAAAAAATAAATGTACTTGAATTGAATATTGCCTTGGATCAGATGACTGAAAAATAAATGCAAAAAGTCTGGCGATACGAAGATCATAAAAGACGATAAAATAATTAAAATAGATGAAGAAAATAATCCTGTTGACCTGCCTTATGTTCGGGTCGACGATATCCATATTTGCCCAAGAAGATACAACAAAAAATAAGACAGTTTCATTCAGTGGGTATGTTGAGGCCTATTATATGCGTGATTTTAATAATCCAATTACCAACACACGCCCTGCTTTTGTTTACAGCCACAACAGAAATAATGAAGTAAATATTAATATGGCATTGTTAAAAGCAACTTATGGTACTGAAAATACGCGAGCTAATGTCGCCTTGGCAACAGGTACCTACATGAACGCCAATTACGCGGCTGAGCCGGGCGTATTGAAGAACATTTATGAGGCCAATGTCGGTGTACGCATTTCAAAAAAACACAATTTATGGATCGATGCCGGTATTTTTTCCTCCCATTTGGGATTCGAAAGTGCCATCGGAAAAGATAACTGGACATTGACAAGGAGTCTTTTTGCCGATAATTCGCCATATTTTGAAACAGGCGCGAAAATATCATACACATCCGCATCAGGGAAATTATTTCTTAGCGGGCTTGTGCTAAACGGTTGGCAACGTATACAGCGTGTCGATGGCAATAGTTTGCCTGCCTTTGGACATCAGCTTGTCTATAAGCCAACCGATAATTTAACCATCAACAGTGGATCTTTTATTGGTAGTGACAAAGCCGATAGTGTCAGACAGATGCGCTATTTTCATAATTTATATGCCATTTATCAGCTCAATAGACAGTTTGGCTTTACAGTCGGTTTTGACATTGGGGCAGAGCAAAAGGAAAAAGGAAGCGGCAGCTATAATGTATGGTATACTCCGGTGCTGATTGCCCGTTATATAGGTTCGGATAAATTTAGTCTTACCGCTAGGGGCGAATATTATCAGGATAAAAAAGGAGTCATTATTTCTACTGAAGCGAAAAATGGTTTCCAGACATTGGGCTATTCACTCAATGCTGATTATTCCATCCTCCCGAATGTACTTTGGCGGATGGAATTACGTAATCTGACAAATAAGGACGCAATTTTCCTCGACCGGAAAAATAATCTGGTAAAAAATAGCACAACTGCCGTGATGGCGCTTGCTGTTAGTTTTTAATTAAAAACAAACCTTGCTGTTGTACGTTGATTCAACAGCAAGGTTAGCGAAATGACACGCAAAAAATGGAAGAAAGAAAAAACGCGGAACATTTTCTGGATCTGATCAAGAAATCCAGACGGGGTAGATTCAAACTCTATATCGGTATGAGTGCCGGTGTGGGGAAAACCTATCGTATGTTGCAAGACGCGCATAACCTACTGCATAGCGGGATTGACGTACGCATTGGTTACATCGAAACACATAATCGAAAGGAGACACACGAGTTGCTGGAGGGAATTCCATTTATTGCAAGGCGCAGCCTTTTCTACAAGGGAAAACAATTGGATGAACTCGATGTAAATGCTGTGCTGAACATTCATCCCGAAGTGGTCATTATTGATGAACTGGCACATACAAATATCGAAGGAAGTAAAAACACGAAACGTTGGCAGGACGTTCTTGAGATTCTCGATGCTGGTATAAATGTAATCAGTGCTGTCAATATTCAACACATTGAGAGCTTAAATGAGGAGGTAAAGGCGATTACGGGAGTGGAAGTGAAAGAGCGTGTACCGGATAGCGTGGTGGATTCGGCTGATGAGGTTGTCAATATAGACCTTACTGCGGAAGAACTTATCACCCGTTTAAAGGAAGGTAAAATCTACGAGTCTTCAAAAATTCAGGCGGCATTACAGAATTTCTTCAAGAGCGAGCATATTCTTCAGTTGCGGGAAATGGCATTAAAGGAAGTAGCCTCGCAGGTGCAGCGTAAAGTAGAAATAGAAGTCCAGCCACAGCGATGGGTACGCAAAGAACGCTTCCTTGCCTGTATCAGTTCCAACGAAATCAAAGCTAAAAATGTAATCCGAAAGACCGCTCGTCTGGCTGGTTATTATAACAGTAGCTGGCTGGTATTGTATGTTCAGGTGCCCGCAGAACGCGCTGATAGGATAGCCCTCAACAAGCAGCGGCATTTAATCAATAATTTTAAATTGGCAACAGAATTGGGCGGAGAAATTGTAAAGATTGAAGCTCGTAGTGTCGCAGATGAAATATTAACCTTATGTGAACAACGACATATTACAACGGTGTGTATCGGAAAACCCAGACTGTCCCTGTTTAGAATTCTACTGTCAACCGACACATTCCGTAGACTTTTGGCGCAATTGTCAAAGAAGGATATTGACCTCATTATATTGTCTTAAAATAATGATATATAGCGTATATGATATCATGAATATAAGTTAATTGACAAACAACGATGAAAATAAAAACGAAACTTACTTTTGGAGTAGGCTCCCTGTTTCTCATGATTTTCCTGCTTGCTACATTGAGCGGTTGGTATGTGTATAGGTTAAAGAAAGATACCGGAAATATATTGAAAGCCAATTATAATACATTGCTTTACGCAAAGAATATGCTATTGGCGCTGGAGGATGTCCCCAAAATAAACGATGCGCTTTCTAGTTTTGAAAACAATCTGAATCAGCAACGGAAGAATGTTACTGAACCTGGAGAACAACAGACTACGGACGCTATTGTTAAGCATTTTGGGCAGCTTAAAAGTAATCCGCAGAATATGATGGTCATATCGACGATCAGGAAGGATATCACTCAGCTGATGCAGCAAAATATGGGGGCTATTTCAGATAAGAGCCTTGTAGCAGATCGTACTGCTGAACAGGCTATCCTGATCATTTCATTTGCCGGGGCACTTTGTTTTATTATTGCTTTTATATTGCTTGTCAATCTGCCATCTAATATTGCTGATCCAATTGCTAAACTGACGGGGAGTATTAGACAGATTGCGGGTCAGAACTATAAGGAACGCTTGCATCTACAGAGCACGGGAGAATTTGGGGAACTGGTCAGGTCTTTCAACACAATGGCAGAAAAACTTGAGGAGTATTCGGAAAGTAAGCTGGAAAAGATCTTAAAAGAGAAGAAACGCATTGAGGCCCTGGTTGACAACATGCATGATCCCGTTATTGGAATTGATGAACATGGACAGGTTATTTTCGCAAACGAAGAAGCGATCAATATCACAACTTTGAAAAAGGAGCAGCTGGTCGGAAGGTTTGCGCCGCTCGTTGCCAACGAAAATGATCTGATAAGGGATATTTTTAAAGACCTTGCGCTTCCACCGGATAAACGGGAAAAATGCCCCATTAAAATTTATGCAAATGAAAGGGAAAGCTATTTTGAAAAGGATATTATAGATATCAATGTATTACCGACGGGCGAAGCTAATCCAACGTTTATCGGCCAGGTGGTGATCTTAAAAAATATCACTACTTTCAAAGAACTTGACCTGGCAAAGACAAATTTTATTGGTACGGTTTCGCATGAATTTAAAACGCCCATCGCTGCGATTCAAATGGGAATCCAGCTATTGGAAAATGAACAGATCGGGCACCTCAACCCTGAACAGGTCGGACTGCTCAAAGGGATAAAAGATGATTCTGACCGCTTGCTTAAAATCACCGGGGAACTACTGAACATGACTCAAGTGGAGAGTGGCGCTATTCAGATCAGTTTACATACAACTGATGTAAGGCCTATTATTGACTATGCCGTGATGGCAAATCAGTTTGCGGCAGATCAAAAGCGGGTAAAATTTGTTTTGGAAATAGATCCCACCATAAATACGGTTGTAGCGGACAATGAAAAAACAGCTTGGGTATTGACAAATTTTCTTTCCAATGCCGTACGTTATTCCTATGAAGATGCCAGTATTCAGATCCGCGTTGAAAAAGTTGAATCGGCGATCCGGTTTTCGGTCACCGACCATGGACAAGGTATTGAACCTAAATACTTAGACAAGATCTTCGAACGTTATTTTCGTGTTCCGGGATCCAAAAAGGGGGGAACTGGGCTGGGGTTGAGTATCAGTAAAGAATTTATTGAGGCGCAGGGCGGTGCAATAGGGGTAAAGAGTGAATACGGTGCCGGAAGTTCGTTTTACTTTTTATTGAGAGCACGCGGTTCAAATAATCCATAACGAATAGTATGGGGTATTTTCAATAAAAAGGCTTCATTATACGGATTGACTTACCAGCTGTAGTTTTATTGTCTGTAAAATGATTTGAAAGACAAATTTGATAAAGCAAATACGGAGTATTAGGTAGTGCCCGGAAACTACCTGTAATACTCCGTATCCGTTAAAGATCGGCTATTAGTTATTGACCAGTGCCATGGCGCCATCACTATAACGTGCGCCTACGTTCGGGTATTTCCGGAGTATATCTTCGATGGTATTTAAATCCGAATCAGATAATTGTACATCGATGGCGCCTGCATTTTCTTCCAGGTACTTTCTTTTTTTTGTCCCCGGAATCGGAATAATGTCATTTCCCTGAGCGAGTACCCAAGCCAGTGCCAATTGTATCGGTGAGCATTGTTTATCTTGGGCCAATAATGCAAACTCAGCGATTAATCGCGCATTATTCACTGCATGTTCGCCCTGATTGCGGGGAAGTGTTCTTCTGAAATCATCTGCTGATAGACCATCTAAATTTAAGGTGTTGGAAAATAAACCTCGGGCCAATGGCGAATAAGGAACCAAGCTAATACCCAGATTACGTACAGTCTGCAGAATTTCTTTTTCCACATCGCGTGTTAGTAGAGAATACTCACTCTGTAGCGCTGCAATAGGATGGACGGAATTGGCTTTGATAATTGAAGCCGGTGATGCTTCGCTTAGTCCCAGGTACCTCACTTTGCCTTCCTTTACTAATTCCGCCATTGCACCCACAGTATCTTCGATAGGTACGTTTGGGTCTACCCGATGAGCATAATACAAGTCTATGGTATCGATGCGAAGGCGTCTTAGGCTATTTTCTACTGCTATCTTTATCCAGGCTGGCGAACCGTCAAAGTAAGTATTTGCAGTACCGCTCGGCCCCGCGGTTCCATCTTTAAAGCGAAAGCCAAATTTGGTCGCAATAAATACTTTATCCCGATTGGGAACGAGAACTTTTGAAATTAATTCTTCGTTGGCGCCATTACCGTACATGTCCGCTGTATCCCAGAAATTTACACCGAGATCCAATGCTTTTTCAAGCGTGGCGATACTCTCTTTTTCGTCAGTGGGTCCATAGGCAAAACTCATTCCCATACAACCCAATCCAATAGCAGATAACTGTTCGTTTGTTGTTCCAAGATTTCTATATTTCATGACTGTTATATTTTGTTCAATACAAAAGTAATGAAGGTATCCCGTGCTTTACTTAAGACAATCAAACAGATAATTATACTATTCAAACAGTCGTTGTCCGCAATTGGTTTGGTGACATTCCAGTATGTTTTCTGAAAAAATTTGTAAAGTAAGAGGGGTATTCAAAGCCTAAACTATAGGCAATATCCGAGATATTCCAATTTGTATGTAAAAGCAATGCCCGGGCTTCTTGGGCAATACGGCCGGCGATATGTGCACTAGTCGTTTTACCTGTTGTTTCCTTAACCGAACGGTTGAGGTGATTGATATGTACTGAAAGAGCGTGGGCATAATCGCCCGGACTTTTCAATTGTAGACCTGTATGAACTGTATTTACTGGAAACTGGCGTTCTAAAAGTTCCAAAAAAAGGCTGGATACCCGGGTAGATGCGTTGGTATATGAACCAAATTCCTGAGCAGGGTTCGATTTCATTGTTTCATGGATCAATAAATGCAGATAGCTGCGCAGGATATCATCTTTATGGGCATAGTCTGAATTCATCTCCGACATCATTTTTTTGAAAATTGTTGAGATTTCATCCAGTTGTTCCGCATTTGGAAAGTAAATAGGGTTGCTCCCTATTTTGAAAAGGGGAGAATCTTTTAAACTCTCTATGCGTTCACTATGCTGGATAAACTCTTCTGTAAAGACGCAATACCATCCAGATTGTGCTGCTGACTCCGGTTCCCAGGCGTAAGGTACGACCGGATTGGCAAACAACATGGCAGGGCGGTCGATCTGTATCCATTTATCAGCGTAATATAATTTGCCGTGGCCTATAATCAGTGAAGTTTTATAAAAATCACGACGATTATAGGGGGAGACCAACGTACAGGATTCTCTGCTAAATACATTGAAATGCCCTATACCTGTATTATTGAGCGGTAAATCTAAGTTTGCAAAGCCCGGTTGCCTTTTGTAGAAATCTGTTACGCTTTCAGCTGAGTTCATAGTACTAAATTATAAAATTCGTTTTACAATCCATGGTCATTTACAGTTCAATTTTTTACTCCGTATGGATGATAATTCCTTTGTTTCTCAGATAAGTATGGAGATAGACGGCCAAACTTACCGTTACCCCCCAATACAGTTTCAATTTTATTGTTTACCATTTATCTTTTTTTGTATTATTGTACAGCTAGAGGATCTTTTGTTAGGTCAACACATCTACTATCACGGGGTAAGTGTTCTAGTTTGATTAAGAGAGGGGTAACGACCCTTATTGCCCCAGCATTTTCTCGAAGATCGAAGATACTTTGAAATGTTAACATCTTTTTCTGAAAACAAATGAGGGCCAACAACAAGCTACCATGATTAAAATATACCATAATAAACAATGTAGCAAGAGCTGCGCAGCGCTGGATTTTTTGCAACAGCATAGCATAGATCTGGAGGTACAAGAGTATCTCGAAGAAGTGCCCAGTAAAGCGGAGCTCATTGAAATATTGTCACAACTCGGACTTAAGCCATTAGCGCTTATTCGAAAGAACGAAGCCTTATTTCTCGAGAAATTTCGACATCTTCAATTGACAGATGAGGAGTGGGTTGAGGTGATGCTGCAAAATCCAATATTGATTGAACGGCCTATCGTTATTAAAGACGGTAAAGCGGTTATCGGACGTCCATTGGATAGCGTCATCGACCTCTTTACATCACGCTCCTTTTAATGGCCTAATAATTGTGCAATTCGTCCTATGAAACATGTGCTAAATATACTTGCAGCGATACTGGATATCTTCAAATTATTTACATAGTTGAAATATCGTTATCCATCTTTTCCAAAAGAGCCGAAATATACTGCCCTTTTTAATGAAATGTATTTTTGAGTCTACAGTGCCGCTGCTTTTGATTAGTCCATTCCGTTTAAATGTAAGTACTTTTTTAAAACGGCAGGTGTAATTAGATCTTATTAATACAGTTATTCCTGTTTTCCTCTTCATCGACTTAACTTCGATAATGATTCTATTTATTCCATTTATCTTCAATCAAATATAAAGTATTCGACTACAAATATAGTGGGACTTCAAACTAATATGGATTTCAAGATAAAAAGTAAATATTTATTTCCAGATTTACAGCAGTAAATTGAAATCTTAAGCTCATAAAGGTGATAATGAGTAGTTAAACTCACTGTGGGGGAGTCTTTTGGGGCTGCGATAAAATTTAAATAGGAATCATTAGCTAAAAATAATATTATAAAACTATGTTTAAATTTTTCAAAGAATTATTGAGTGCAGCCAAGGAGGGAGTAAAAGAAGCGCGGGAGGAACTCGCACAGGAAGCGGAATTGGATAAAGCCAAAAAACAGCAAATTAACAGTAAGGATATGTTGAAAGATATTTCTTATGAAGAGCAATTTGGTACGGCATTGGGAGCGGCATTCCGCGTTATCGTCTTTGGCGATTGGTTTACCGTATTTGGCAGTGCTGGGGACGATAGAACTTATCCGGTTCATCTCTATCAGTTCGGGACTTATCCTAAACAGGCAGAGTACCGTGACGAACTGGCGAAACTATTGAACAGAGACTTCGCTATTGCAGATACCGAAAGCTGCCTGCAGCTATTAGCGGCATATTTTAACTTGCTCGGAATTAAGACAGGGGAGACCGTCCTGGAGGGGCGGGAAAATCAAATCGACAGCGAAAACTGGGATATTGGCAAACCTGGTGTGGATGCACTTGTCATTGCTGTTTGTAGTCATATCACGACTGCTGCAACTGATGTAGGGTATCTGCCAAAATCAGCCGCTTTGGACATACTGAAAAACCTTTCTTCTTACGCAAGATTGCACTTTAAAGATTGGCACTCATTCTCCGAAAAATTTTTAGAAGGAGAACATTATGTTGGGCTGAACAATAAAATCGGGAAATCCTATTTGAAAAGATATATTGGCTATTTAAGGGAAAAAATAGGCAGCCCTTGGAATAATATAGATTGGAACACTCAATCAGTCCAAGATCGTGTGCTGTCGGCTATTGCTTGGACATTTCAGGCCAAATCGTATCATAGTTCCCAGGAATTTGATGCCGATGTTGCGGCGTATCAACGTGATATTTTAGCTGATCAGGCGCAATGGGACGCCAATGAAATTGTGGTGGATGCTCCCGAAATAGAGCTGTGTTATATGTGTTGGATCAAGGATATGGAAGATTTGAATCCAAATGAAACACTATTGGATGATGAAGAAGAGGCTTTTGATGAGGACAATGAAGACAGCGGATACTACCAAGTGGAGATCTGTGCCCGCCTACGCGCATCCAATGAGAAGAATTTTACCGCACTGGATCTATTGTATCAAATGGAGAAACAATTGATAGGCAAGGAATTGGGCGATCACATATTCTTTGAAGGGCTTGACCGTGTCAAGAATCACCCAGGCGATACGCCCTTGTATTATATCAGCTTTGGAAGCTAGTCTTTTTATATCGAGAAACGGAAGTGGGTATCATCCAAAACGGAAGCTTTGATCTCGTTTATTTACCCGTTGGCCATGGAATTCAGCGTATTGAATTAAATTTGGTAATTTTGCGCTGCTAATTAATTACCTTATTATATATTTAGGCGTTTTTTTGATGTCCGGAGAGAAACACAAATGTCGTTTAACAAGAGAAGAATGTATTTATACCTTATATTTTTGGTCGGTTTAGTACTATTTATTGTACTATTTAGCTTGATTTTCAGGAAGTATACTGCTGGATTTAAACCTGAAAATAATCATATCAGTTATGAAGCTTCAGCTGATTTTGTGGGCGAAGAGATCAGAAAGATTTCGTCCCGTCCTTTTCTGTTTGGCATGGAAGATAATCTTGTCAGCGATGAAGATTTCTATTTTGATGATATAAACTTTTATGCTATCGATAATAAACAACAGAGAAAGGCGGTTTTCCCGCTGACGGATATAATCGAACTGAGCAAGACTTCGATAACAATCACCAATGATAGGGTCTGGCAAGTCATTATTCAGAAGGCTGACGATCACAAGATAGTATTTAAATTTACCCATAACTATACCCTATGGAATAAAGATTTCTATAAATTTTATAAGAAAATAGAGGAAGTAAATCCTGCTGCGGTAAAATCAAAATGGAGTCTCTGGACAATGTAAGCAAGATCAGGTATCACGAAAACAAGGATGCGTTGAGACTTGTTATATCGGGTAAAAAGTCATGAATAAAGTATTATCAGCGATTCTGATCTCAGCAGCACTCATCGGACAGACCGCTTGTCAGTCCCCGTCAGACCAGGATAGAAATATGCGAGATAACTCAGCTGATCTGAAATCAGCAGAAAAAGCAGTTTCTTTTGACGATGGCCGTTTGGTAAAGCATATGGAAATAAAGTCAGGACATACTGATACTATTTTTATTTTCGTTCATCGAGCAGATTCTGTTCGGGTAAAAATCAAAACTCCCTCAGATACGGCTAATATTCGGATTAGCCAGCTATTTTCTCCAAATGGAACAGCCGACGGACCTTTTGGGAAAGAATTGACCCATCGTTTTATTGATAGCGGACAATACTATATTACTGTCAATGAAAATAGGATGGTTGGCAATCGGTATACAGGTCCCTACGAAGTGGAGATTATTCCAAATTGAGAACGGCCTTATCATTTTGATAAGGCCGTTTCTTTTTTATGTCTCTTTAAATAAAATTATCTTTCTGTATATCAGTTTATTAATCGCTTTTTTGTTGTTTTGGAATATTGTTTGGTTCATCCCGTGTACAGTGAAACCTGTAAACATAAAAAACGATACAATGGATGTAAGAAAAAAAATGGATGAAGGACAGACAGTGGATTTTATTGCCGCTGTAATCCCTGAGTTGAATCTAAGATTAAGAAAATCCGAACTTAAAGGAGACTACAAAAATATTATAAAATTGATCTCACAGTTTGCAGAAGATGTCATTTATGTCAAGGATTTGCATCGTTTTGAATGGATTATGCAAGTCATGGCTTATGTGCATGATCGGGGAACCTCCGAACTTCAGTTTGTGATAAACGGATTACTTCCAAACACCTTCTCCAGAGTAAAAAAAGCATGCAACTCGATTGAATGGAATTACCTTGAAGCCCGCTTGCCACTTTCAATACAACGGCTTGTTTTGCCCGAAGGTACTTATGATAAAGAAAAAAACAAGCATGCTGAATATCGTCCCTATGAAAACAACTGATGTATTAATTCGGCAGACTATTCCGGCCGATTGTAAATATGCGGTTCGGATCTCCCAGGAAATGGAAGCTTCAGCGCGTGCGCGCGGTATCGGAATTGGACGAAGAAGTCCCGCGTCTATCGCTCATAAAATGTTGGAAGGAAATGCCGTTATCGCTTTGACCAAAGCTGGAGAATGGGTTGGTTATATCTATCTGGAGGTGTATGGACATGCTAGTTTTGTTTCTCATTGTGGCTTGATTGTAGCTCCAGACTGGCGCAGACATGGCATCGCAACCCAAATGAAGGAGTGTATATTTTGGTTAACACGGGAAAAGTATCCAGAGGCAAAGATATTTGGCATCACCACGACATTGGCGACTATGCGAATCAATTCAAAACTCGGGATGCGGCCGGTAACTTTCTCAGAAATAACACAGGATGCATCATTTTGGCGTAAATGTGAGCAATGTGTGAATTATCAGAATTTAAAAAATACAGGATTTAGAAACTGCTATTGTACGGCGATGATGTTTGAACCGGATATAGCATTAAACGCAAGTAAATGATGAATATAAAACAGGCTCAGGAAATAATTGTTTCGGTAGTACCATCGGTTCAAACGGAAATCTTGCGACCCGAAAATGTTGGAAATCCACTTACAATAATCAGGATTCTTACCGCTTATATTGAAAAAATGATCGCACAAGGGTGCGAAGATGAGCTAGGAAAGGCGCTGCATCTGATGGAATATATGCACGAAAAAGGAGAGTGGAGGCTTCAAAATGCGGTGGAAAATATATTTGTTTTTTCATTGGACAGTATTTTGAATGCCTGTCCCGAATCGCGCCGTGGTCAAGTGACCGGCAAGATTCCTATCGGGATTTATACGGCCTATGTCAATCAGATATATAGATCAGGCAGCTAGGCCTGATCTATATGGTCCAAACAAGATAAGAGGATTATAATCACTTAGCAGCAAATGGGCCTAATCTATCAGCACAATTCTCCCATTTATAGATTTCCAATATGCCTGCTGCAATAATTTATCTATTGAATTATTGACAATTATATCAATTTGAGCGCCAGTCTTTGAAAAGCCAAAGGCTCTTGCGGCGGCACGTACAAGATCCTCCCGCAATAGACTGAGGTTGGTATCCATGATCTCGATGAGCGCAATCTCTATTTCTTGGGGAGCAATATCTTCTATTGCCCGTTTTTCCAGACTATTGTCTCTATAGTGGGTCAGGTCGGTAGCCAATTGCCCCTGATCCCAATAAAAACTTTGATGTGAAATTTCCTCCCTTATATCCGGCAGCTTTTTTATAAGCTCACTTAGATATTGGGTAAGTTTTCCGGAGGATCTTGGGAGATCCCATAGGCGTAGTACTTTGCGAAACAGATGATTTTGACCAATTGGAGATTCTGTACGGATGATTTTCAGGATCTGATTGCTCAATGTTGCGCGATGTGTTGCATCATAAATTGATTCCGCACTAGCTGTTGCCATTGAACTGACATTGGCACTTAGATAGGGTTTCATTTTACTTGAAACAATCGCATCATCGGATATCACTGAAATATTTGCCTTTGGTTGTGGTTGTGAGGCGTCAATGATGATAGGCTCTTGTATCTTTGCGTCATTCATGATACGTTGCATTGCCGCTTGGATGTCAGCCAGTATTTTTTCTCTGTTTTTTATCCAGTCTAAGGTCCAGATGCGATAAATATTCCATCCTAAGGATTGTAGAACCTCGGGAATAAGCAACTCTCTGTCATTTGTCGTTTTTGTATTGAAATAGTTTTTTCCATCGACCAAAATTCCCAAAATATACTGTTGCGTATGCATAGGATCAACAATACCAATATCAACACGGTAGCCAGAGGTTCCGATATTTGTTTTTACTTTTATTCCATTTCGATCTAAATGGCCGGCAATAGACTGGATGAGCGTATGTTTTTCTTTATCTGGTGCAACAGTTTCCGTTGTTTGCAATATACCTCTTTCCGCAAAGTTCAAAAAGGCTTTCAGTCCTTGCACACCAGCCGAACTGGTACGGCTTAAATCGATCTGGTCCCCCTTTAGCGAAGAGAAGACACGCATTTGATATCGGGCCCGGGTGACTGCGACATTTAGTCTTCGCCAGCCACCCTCACGATTCAATGGACCGAAATTCATGGAAACTTTCCCTTCTTCATCTGGACCATAGCCAATTGAAAATAAAATGAAATCACGTTCGTCACCCTGAACATTCTCCAGGTTTTTAATGAAAATGGGTTCCTCTCCCTGCAGTGCGGTTTCCTCTAAAGTAGGGTGTTCGGAAAATAAAAGCTGTAGCAAATCTTCTATTAGATTCTGCTGTGTTTGACTAAATGTAACCACACCTAATGAACGATGGGGATGATGTTCCAAATGATGTTTTATGTATTGAATAACAGCTTCAGCTTCGTTCTGATTTGTTCTTGTTTTCCCTTTGTCATAATGGCCGTTTATAAATTGATAACTTACCTTCCTGTCCTGATCGTCATGAGAAGGAAATGTCAGCAATTTGTTTTCATAAAAGTTGGAGTTACTGAAGGAAATCAGACTTTCATGTTTACTGCGGTAATGCCGCAGCAGGTATTTGGACGGAATGGACAAGGCAAGGGTATCATCAAGGATACTCTCGAGATCCTCCAATTCCAGATTGTCTTCATCGACTTTGTTACTGGCAAAGAAACTAGTTGGCGGCATTTGTTTGGGATCCCCGACAATAATGGCCTGCTTTGCCCGTGCAAGAGCACTGATTGCCTCAGATGTCGGTAATTGTGAAGCCTCATCAAAAATAACAAGATCAAAATGATCGGTATTTACGTCGAAATATTGGGCGACCGAAATTGGACTCATCAACATACAGGGTTTTAACCGCGGAAGTAAAGTCGATATTTGGTCAAATAAACGGCGGATACTGACCCCACGCCCCCGGTTACGGATGGCTCGTTGCAAAATACCGATTTCTGAACTATGGACCGCTTCCTGGGAGAGACTCGGAATTTTGTTGCTTAGCTCCAAAATCAATTGATCCCGAACCAGTCGGGTAAATTCTTGATAAAGTGCCTTATACTGTACGATCTGAGCTTCATATACAGCTGCGTCAAAACCATTTAGAATAGTGGACTGATCCAACGATTTTATGAAGTAATTGAGATGCAGTACACTTTCCATATCTCTGCTTAATTCATTTTTATCAATCTTGTTTGATTCAAGGAGGTCAATCAGCCAGGATAATCCAAGTTTTATTCCCTGATCTTTATAATAATTGTACCTGATCCAGTCTTCAAGGCTATCTAAATGTAGTTTTATCTGGTTTAATTCTTCGACGTCCGGAATATTTGTTAAGAATGTCGAAATTTCCTGATGTTTATCCGCATACTGCTGTAGGGTAAGGATAGTGGCAGGGATCCTCAGCTTTAAGTCTACAGCCGTGAGGATGTTGATGAGCCAGGATTGGAAATTTTCAAATTTGAGATATTGCGCCAGACGATTTAGTTCTTCCAGTTCATGCAGGTTCTGTAATAATGTGTTTAAGTCAAACTGGTTACCGACAAGATAATAGCTCGTCGCTTCGTTTATGGTATTAAACTGCGGCTCGCTTAAATTCTTCGTAACGAGATCAAAGGAATTTTTTTGATTAAAGAATTGATCAACTTGTTGTTCGGAGTTGATTTTATTTGTGGCAAAACCATTTAAAAAGTTTTTTACTTTGCGCTGTTTCAGCCACTTGAACAGAAACCAGGAATGCTTTGACTGATTCCAGACAGATTCAATAGGGTTACAGTCTGTGCTGAATATTCGGTTGCCAAAATCTGTGGTAAGTACTTCTTTTAATGCTTGCTTTTGGGTTTGCAATTCAATCCAGTGATCAAGTAAATTCTTTTGACGTGGGTCAAAGTGCACATTCACGAGGGTCTGATGCGCTTGAAAATGAGCTGTTTTTTCGAGAAGTGAGCATAGAGAAGCTTTGTCTACGATCCAATTGTCCGACAGGTTCAGCTGCAGATCCGATTGGGCTTTGGTCACATGAATAGATGCCTGAACGTAATCGTCGATAGATTTTTCGATCTGATTTTTATGGGCAAAGTTCTGATCTTTCAACGGGATCAAACGCAACGGGTGCGTGTCAATAGCGGGCAAATTAGCTGTTAATTGTCCAAAGGGGATTGCCCAGTCCTGCCAGTCATTCCAGGTCTTTTTATCGATAACATCCAGTTGCAAAGGTAGCAGCCATGCTGTGTTGATTGCAATATGGTTGCTGTCTAGATAAGAGACAGAATCATACAGGCTCCATCCTACTGCGAAGGGCTGATGCAGGGCGTCTACGTAGCGACTTAATGCCGCTTTGCGCTGATCGATACGCTGGGCTTCTTCCTGAAAATCAATATGACTTTGATATTTGGGGGTTTCCAGACTCTGCTCCAGTTGCCTTAGCACATCTGATTTTTTGGATTTATTGGAGTGTAACTCCAGACAAAAGGAGCCCAGTCCAATTTTTTCCAACCGGCGATGGACCACATCCAGTGCCGCCTTTTTAGCAGCCACAAAAAGTACCTTTTTGTCATTCGCCAAAGCATCTGCGATAATATTGGTAATGGTCTGGGATTTACCCGTACCGGGAGGTCCATGTAAAACAAAGCTTTTATTTGCGTTCGAGTGCCGGACAGCTTCCAATTGCGAATTATCGGTTGGTATCGGTAATGTTAACCGCGAAGATGGCATCAGTTCCAGGTTTTCCGAATCGCCGCTAATATCCAGCATTTCTGAAAGCCTCCCGTCAATCAAGCTCTTTACAATCTTACTTTTTTCAATTTCTTCAGCATATCTGGATAAATCTTGCCATAAAATCAATTTGTTAAAAGAAAAGTTCCCTAAAACAACCTGTTCCAGGATATCCCAACCTTCCAGATTTAAAATAGACTTTCTTAAAATGGCGAGTACTTTCTGCACATCTACTCCCGATTCATCCATCGGTAGTGTCTCCAATGTACTGAGATTAAGTTTGAATTCCTGCTTGAGATATTCCAATAAGGTAATATTGATCATAGCCTCTTCCTCACGGCTTCGGAGTGTAAATTTCGTGTTAACGGATCGACGGGATAATTCTACCGGAATCAATAGGATAGGAGCGAGTCTGGCCTGCTGCTTGGTTTTGGGTTCAAACCATTTCAATAGACCAACACCCAGATACAATGTACTTTTCCCGTTTTCTTCTTCGGCTAATTTCGCATTACGGTACAAGTGTGTTAAAATGATATCCAGGTCATCCTGATGGTAATGGGTCAGCAGGCGGTTGTAGCGAAATGCGTCATCTGCGAGCTTAAATAATGGCTCGGAGAAGTGTAAAGGTGCTGAATATAGATTATAACGGCGTAAGAGCTGTTGATTGTTATTGGGGTGAATTGACAGTGATTTCCCGTTCGAAAGGTGATCTTCCAGATGGTCTATTTTCAGATCCACGATTTGCAGCATGCTTTTGGTGAACCGTAGATTTAATAGATTATTTCTGAGGGAGAGATCGAGCAACTTCCTTTCCCATATTTTTTGTTTGGTTAGCTCTTTAGCGTCACTAAGAGCTAGGTCCAGCTTGTTGTCATCTAGCGTAAAATGATCGATAGCCTGTTGTTTAGGTAGGCTTGAAGAGTTCTTTATACCTGCATTGTCCAGCTCTTCTTTTCCCGTAAAAGGTAAGGGAAGAATACCATGTGAACGGGCATGTTTGATATCGAGAGATAAGATAAAATTGTTTGCATGCAAGAGCTGTGTTTCGGCGTTGTTCATTGCCTCGCGCATGGTATACGCATTTCCACGGCACAGATGAGTAGACTCAATTAAAGCAATATCATCAATCCCATGAGCGATCCGTTTTGAAATAGCGGCCTGATCATAGTTGATTACCGCCTCTAACCGTTGGTCACTGAGCCAGACACCAATAAATGCATGACCATGCGTAACAATAAGAATCGGATTCAGATCGATCGCTTCCAAGCAGGCCGCAAATAATAGAGAAATATCAATACAGTTTCCGAATTTGGTTTCATAAATCTGATCGACCAGACGAATCCGCTGACCTTCAGTTTCGAAGCTCGGGGGCATGGCACTGTAGGTAATATTGATATTTAAAATTGCTTGGTATATCGCCGTTACTTCCTGTAGGACACGCTCCTTGCTATTGGATTGATAGCCCAAAAAGGCCGGCTTTAATCTATTTTTTTCAAGAATCTTGACCGCCTCTGCTTTAATTGTATAAATTAAATGGTGATTGGGTAAAACATAGGACGCTAACAACTCCGGATATTTACTTAATCCGCCAAAATAATCCATGGGTAACACCTTTACGGCAAACTTTTGCTGATGTAATATTTCATTTTTAGAAGAAATAGTACAGGTAATGGTGTCCATATCTTTCTCCACGAGATTCCGGATATATGGAATATTGTAGTCGAAAGCTAAATTTTCCAGCGTTACTGGAATTCCCTCCAAAAATTTATCCATATAAAATGCATAAGGGCTGAACAGCCCTATTTCAGAAGTCACCTCAATTTTAATGTGCTCGATATCTCTCGTGACCGCAGTGATTTTAATTTTTTCCACCAGGGACAGGCTATGGAAACAGAAGCTATAATTAAAGTGGGAAGCCTTCTCTATTGCAACTTGAAAACACGCATTAGTTTCGATCATTTTAAAAAAATATATTACTTTAAAGATATTGAAAATTTATTTACTCCCAATTGCTTTATGCACGAATTCGAAATGTTGTTTTAAATGTAATTTTTGGCAAAAAAGATAAAGGAGCATGCCCCTGCAACTTTTGGTGCGTCATCTTTACCCATAAATTCATCTGTTGAGGTATAGGCAATCTTCGAGATTGATTAAGTAGACGCGCTATGTAGGCATCCTTGTCGGTCAAAAAGTTTCAAAAGGAGATATTGCTCTTTGTAAGATAAATAAAAAAATGCCAATGTGATAAACATTGGCATTACCTTTACGTCCTATAAAGTTTCAGGGATGTTATTCAACTTCACCTTTATATTTGACTGTACCATCGACATATAAATCTGATTTTTTTGCATCATATTTGTAAATATCCTTTTGGTACAGGTTGTCTTCCGTTTTATCCAAAATAATGGTTGTTTTATTGTCATCTGGCAAAAATAGCTCCATTTTCGATTTATCATCGTTTACGACAACAAAAGCACTGATGACAGCATCCCCCTCTTTGGTATCAACAGGATTTAGTCGCATTCCGACATTGAACACCTGAATACATCCCTGCTTAACCTCACTCCAGGTTTGACCTGCACCTACAAGACACCCATGTTCATCTTTATCTCCGCCAATAGATGGCGTTTCTTCTTTGGCCTTATCTTCTGTGTTCTCAGCAGATTTTGATTGCTGTGTATTGTTACATCCGGCAAATAGGATCACACTCAGTGCTAGAATCGCTATTTTTTTCATTTGAATCGGTTTTTCTATGTGTTCTGATTCTGCTGTGCAATAAATATACCATATTTGTCAAATTGTACTTTTTATCTAAAAAAATTAAACGTTGCATAAATATTGTCATAGGGCAAGTTAATTTAGTACGCTGTTTATTAATATTGTCTTTCAATTGATAGGTTGCTATTCACTTGCGACGGTCAGATCTGCCGGACGCAGCAGACGATCGGAATATTAAATAGGAAAGACAATGATCAATAGATAGAATGTATTTAACCTAAAAATATAAAATATGGAAGCTGCAGACTCAAACAGAAATACCCTAGTCTCGGTTGTTTTGGTGGAAAGGCCGATTGAAGATGTCTGGGAACATTGGACCGGTGCCGGATCCATAAAACAGTGGAACATTCCATTTGATGATTGGCATTGTCCAGTAGTGACAAACGATTTCAGGGAAGGAGGGCATTTTAATTTTCGAATGGAGCGAATGGAAGACGGAGAGGGCTTTGACTATCGCGGCGTGTATGACCGAATTATCCCATTCGAATATATTGAAAGTACCAGTGCAGGGAGAAACTGCATTGTCGAATTTCAGGCAATAGATAACAATACAATTCTAAGGGAAACATTTGAACCGGATACAAAAACTCCTTTAGACCTTCAACAAAAATTCACAGACTCTGTTCTGGTCAATTTTAAAAAATTTATGGAAAGCAGATAAATTTTCCTCCTAAATAAGCCAAACTAATTAATATTGAATTATGGATATATTGAGCAATCATTCAGGCTATTCTCCAGCCAATGGAATAAAATTATATTATGAGATCTATGGAACAGGAAAACCGCTGATACTTATTCACGGCGGCGGTTCTTCTGGTTTTTTTGATTTTGAGGAAACAGTGAAACGGCTACAGAATCAGTACCAATTGATTCTGTTGGATATGCAGAATCACGGAAGATCGGCACATAGAAGAGTTCCCGAAACATTTGAGCAGGATGCAAAGGACATTGTAGCAGTATTGGATCATCTCGCCATAGCTAAAGCTTCATTTTTTGGTTTCAGTAATGGTGCGACCACTATTTTGAAACTCGCTTCTCTTTTTCCAGATCGGGTAGACCGATTGATCGCAGCTTCCGGTAATACAAAAAGGGCGGGTTTGTTAGATGGTTTTTTTGAGGGGATGTCGGCTTCAACGATCGAGGTGATGCCGCCATCGCTGAAAGAAAACTTTTTGAAATTAAATCCGGATCCCGAAGATTTTAGAAATATGTATGAAAAAGACAGCCAACGAATGATAAATTTTCGCGATTTTGAAGCCGGAGCTTTAGAAAATATATCATGTCCGGTATTTCTGATCGGAGGGGATCAGGATGTGGTGAAGGGAGAGCATTTAGCTGAAATGCAAAAACAGATCCCAGATGCCCGTCTCATGATCTTACCCGCCAACCATGGAAACTATATGATGAAAGATTTCAACGGTCAGACTGATGAAGGATTAATTGATTTTACCATTTTTCAGGTTCGAAAATTCCTGGAGGCCTAATAGCACTCTTTTGTGGCGGTGATGTATACATTAACGATCCGATTTTAGGACAGGTGATTGCTACACTTAATGGCGCATACTTCGTTCCAGACTTCGTATACGTTGTTTATTTTTTCCGTCAACGCGCGAAGCAACCGCCCAAATAGCAGCTGGTAACCAGCCCAAAATAGTGAGCTGAAGGATTAAACAGATAATTCCACTGAAAATTTTTCCTCTTAAAAAGAAGGATAACCAAGGTAGTAACACTGCGATCAAGATCATAACAATTGATTTATAAAAGAGTAATATCTTATGTTAAAATAATCTACGTTTATCTGGCTATAGATAGCTTAGATGTTCAAAGCAAAAATCGACAATAATAAGAAAGAAAGCAAATAAGAATGGTGAAAAATTGCTGCTACTTGCTTCAATATGAATGCTGTTACCAACATCGCCACTGTCGGCGTACTGAATCATTATTTGGCAAATTGATAAAAATGTTAAGAAATCTTAAAGTTTTCTGTTTCCAATCTTCTTTTGAAAATTTAGTTGAGGAGTGGCACCAATGTTGATGTTCCCCTGTCGAATATTTTTAGATGCAGTTTACAATCGAATAAATGACGGAACAAATGAAAGATAGCAAAAACATAATTGAGATTTTGGACAATAAATATAAGGCTTATTTAGAAGATGAAGGAAAATGGCTCAATGAAGGGTTCAGAAATATTTTTACCGAAGGTGAAGCCAACAGAGAAAATCTAAAAACACCAGTTTACCTGATGTTGCCCGAAGAAATTAGGGAATATGTGGATCAATTGTTATTAGATCATTTAAGTTAACAGGGAAGGGGCTAATTTACAGCAGGTTTTTCTAAATATTTAAGGTATCCTTTTTCCTTTCGGGGTTTGACGGGATTCCTTATTCCGAATCTTTTAATAGTTTGATAAATCTGCTGTTTTTCTTTTCTGCTCAGTACATTCAGCATAGTCAGCATCTCTTTGCCTTGCGTGGTTTCTAGTTCGAGTCTCGTTCCCGTCCAGATACTCGTTGTTATCCGGATATTGACAATTTGCACAAATGGAACAAAAACCAATAAATCCAAGTCCGTTATAGCCTTTTTTAATACCGGGCTACCACACATTCGCTTGAAATAAAAACCATGTATATCTGTTTTCGCTCGAATGGTCCTCTTCTTGTTTTTCAAAACCCAAAAACCGGTAAGAATACAGATAAGTTTCAATGGAATTGCTACCATGGAATATAACAAAGAGGAAATATCGATGCCTAATGGTGCTAGACCAATGAACACTAAAATAACGGCGATAGTGGCACTTTTCCTTTTTGGTCGATAATAAATCTTTTCAGACTGAACCTCATTAACCATAAGCTCTTTATCATTTTTGATAAATATAAAGGTGTAAAGTACTCCATGTATGCTGCTTTTACAACTCGTCCGAAAAGATTTTATATGTGATCATACATCAAATTGTGTTAAACTGATTGCTGATCAAGTCATTATGAACAAATGAAATTTTATCCGTCGATTGAAGAATGCAACACGACTGAACTCCTCCCGTCTTCGTTTAATGACTTTAATCAGCGGTGGTAACATACTGGACTGTCTGACATCGCAAATCTGGATGATGAGGCGAATTTCTTTTACGAGTATTTTTGCCTGTATAAATCAAAATATTTACTAAAATGAATTATCAAATTAAAAAAGCTAGCCTCGAAGACCTGGAACAGACTGCAGAACTGTTTAACCTCTACCGGATTTTTTATCGCCAGGAATCGGATCTGGAAAAAGGGAAGGTCTTTTTAAAAGAACGGTTTCTGAATAGCGAATCGGATATTTTTCTAGCGATGGTGGACAGTAAAGCGGTAGGATTTGTACAATTATATAAACTGTTTCATTACACCAAATTAGAAATGCAATGGCTGCTGAGCGACCTGTTTGTTCATCAGGACTATCGTGGTAAAGGACTCTCTGTCGCACTGATAGACCGAAGTAAACAATGGTGTACGGAAACCGGTGCCTGTGGTTTGATGCTAGAAACGGAAAAAACAAACGACATCGGCAATACGCTATATCCACGTTGCGGATTTGAATACGACGGAGCCCACAACTATTATCATTGGTGGAGTAAGAAGTAAACTATATTTTGTCTAGTCCTTAGAATCATTTGATTATCTGGACTAGACCTTCTTTATGAATTTACAATTAAGCTAGTATTTGATGCCGGTGATGATTGAGGTGGGTTACATAATCTGCCATCAAAAACGCCAATGTTAGATCATTACATTTTCGTGCTGTCAGATCTCTCGCAATCAGCGTCCTGAATAGAAATAAAAGCTGCTTGTTGAGCGATAACCATAAGTCCGTGAGTTGTTTAGTCTCTGACTGCTGATAATTTGCATTTTCGCAAAAGTCATCCTGTGCGTAAAAAATCTGCGGGTTTTCTTCAGATTGTGCTCTTATAAACCGGAGATAGTTTGTCATGGCGCTATCGATCAAGTGTCCTAAAATTTCCTTCTTGCTCCATTTTCCCGGAACTGACTTTTCATTAAATGCGACTGTATTAATGGCCGAAAGTTCAGCTGGAAAAGTATCAATGAGAACTTCAAATTCATGTATAAAATCGTTCATTTTTATTGAATATTAATATAATGCTAGTTTTATGTTATGTGATTACATGGCTTGTCACTTTTTCAAAAAAAATAATATTTTGTTTGAAATTTGATAAAAAAAATACCGAAAGTTGTATTTAGAGATAAGCTGTTATCGCTAATTTATAAATAAAAATTTACGAACAGAAATCAATTTGTTCTTACTTCCATTTCATGGTTTGGATTAATCGCATCCCTTTCTTCGGATAACGATCAATGTTTTTAAAACCAGTTTGCACGGATTGTAAATAATATTGTCAACCTAACGCTGTACTCCTTATATTTGACTATCTTTTGCCGCTGGTTTAAGATTGAAAATGAAAAGATAATTTGAGCAATTTTCCCCATGAAGCTATTTAGTTCTATACATAAAAGTCTCCTTTTTTCACTGCTTTTATCGACGTTGTTATATTCTTGTCAATCTCAGGATCCGGATGTTGTATTCTTGGATAAGTTGGATAAGTCGTTCGATGTTTCAAAGTTTTATGCTCCGAAAATAAAAAAAACGGAGTCTATATTAGCTTCTGATGTGAATAACATGGACAAGAAAGCATTAAAAGAGGTTTTTGAAACCGCCATGTTCAAAAAAGATACCATGGCAATTTTTGATAGCGAAGGAAGTTTGCCGACGCCATTTTATGTGGAGTCTACCTCGGGCTGGGGTACGAAGAAATTAAAACCGAAGAAATATTATGGCTATCGCTATACAACGGTGTCCTACAACGAAGAGAAGGATACCTTGGCCATGCTGAATGGTGTCGCTTTTCCCTCACTGGCTATGGGGGAAAATAACGATGGTAAATTCGCTTATTTATCGGCGAGCAAAACCTCAAAAAATATGGCCGATTTCCAAAATCTTCAGAATTTTCTACAAAAAGCATACACGCCTCTCAACCTATCAAAAGAAGCCGGGTTTGGGGTAAAAGGCTGGGAAAGTCCGGATTTCTATTATTTTTTAACTAAAAAAGATAGAACGGAAGAACAGATTTTCTCTTTTGGTGAATCCGAAGATGAAGGTCCGACTACAACAGCCATTTCTGATATACTTTTGGAAATTTTTAGTAAAGAATATATTCAGGATATGCGGAAAGAACAGGTTTATTTGAAGGATTATATTCCTGTTGTTAAATGATAAACGATTCGTTTGAACGGCAGCGATAAAACGTTTTTTCAAATTTGTTTATATTTACGTCCTTGCTTTAGGAAATCAATCAAACTATTCTTATTATTTCTATGTCTAATACAGCAGTTTCTACTTCCGCGTATGCCGATACCAAACCACATTATACTGTGCTCGACGGCCTGCGTGGTGTTGCAGCTATCACAGTCGTATGCTTCCATATTTTTGAAGCCTTTGCAACCAGCCACCTGGATCAACGTATTAACCACGGTTATTTAGCAGTCGATTTTTTCTTTATGCTCTCTGGATTTGTTGTCGGTTATGCTTATGATGACCGTTGGAGAACGATGACGACAATGGATTTTATCAAACGCCGGATTATAAGGCTTCATCCCATGGTTGTTATGGGGGCGATCATTGGCGCTTTGATGTTTTATTCTCAGGGCTGTTCGGTGTGGGATGTATCCAAGGTGACTGTTTCGGCTTTATTGCTGGCTACGGTATTGAACGCACTGTTGATCCCTGCTCTGCCTGGACATGAAGTAAGAGGCCTAGGGGAGATGTTTCCACTTAACGGCCCGAGCTGGTCTTTATTTTTTGAATATATCGGTAATGTTCTTTATGTTTTGGTCATCCGTAAATTTTCAACAAAAGCACTTGGCGGGCTCGTCGTCGCTGCAGCATGTGGATTGGCTGTTTTTGCGATCTGGGGCCCATTGGGTGATATCTGTGCAGGGTTTTCGCTGACAGGAATGGAGTTCACAGCCGGATCATTACGTCTTTTATTTTCTTTTACCGCAGGTTTATTTCTATCTCGAGTATTTAAACCTGTTCGGATAAAAGGGGCATTTTGGATCTGTAGTATTATCCTTGTTTCACTTTTGGCGATTCCGCGTATCGGGGGAGCTGAAAATCTCTGGATGAATGGACTCTATGATACGTTGTGCTGTGTGCTGGTTTTTCCACTGCTGGTTGTTCTGGGGGCTTCCGGAAAGGGAGGTATTTTTACGAACAAACTGTCTAAATTCTTGGGAGACATCTCTTACCCTTTGTATATGGTGCACTATCCCTTTATCTATTTGTATTACACTTGGGTAAAAAATGAAAACCTCAGCTTTGAGGAATCATTGCCCGGTGCAGCAGCGGTTGTAATCGGTAGTATTGTGCTCGCTTATATTTGTTTAAAACTATACGATATCCCTGTGCGAAAATATCTGACCCAGCGATTTTTAAAATCAAAGGGAAATCATTCGAATTAAACGCAAGATAGGCCAATAGACAATTTCGTGTCAACTGGCCTATTTTCTTTTTAAACGATTATTTTTGAAATGCTCCAATGGAAATGCGATTTGCCTCAATTCTTGCCTGTCCACTCAAATCCAATTCACCATGGATTGCTTCACCAATAAAATTCCCTTTGGCAAGGGCAGGAGATGAGTGCCGTAATCCAAAATCTGCTTGTGTCGTTGATATAAACCCCGGGTCCTGTCCAAAGATTGTATGTGTATCGCCAATAAGGGTTGATTTCCAGGTTTGTTGATCCCGGATGACTTTCCCATTCCATATCCACTGACCTTCTCCGGTACTGAAGTATAAATTGTAGTCAATCGCATTGGATTTACCCGTATTGGTATATTTATGAATAAATACACTATTAGGATGTGCTACAATAATATTATTTTGGATGATGTTTTCTGTACAGTTCTCAACAAGTCGTATTTCACCTTCAATTTCATCAAAATACCCTTTGTCGATATTGTTGTGAAATAAGGTATTATTCACAACATAGCACTTCAGCGTACCACCACCGGTGTAATTTAGGTAACCGCCTAAGCTTATCCCCGCGAGTGAATTGTGATAAACTTTGTTATTTCTTACGATACAGTCACGTGTCGGAAAATGATCAGTTTCACTGACTAGCCCGATTCCGCGCCCACAGCGATAGACACTGTTTCTTTCAACAATGATATCCCGGGCTCCGTCGATGTAAATTCCAATGGCCCCATTGTGCTGGGCAAATGCAGGGATAGGACCAGTTCTACCATCGATATCATAAACTTCGTTTTGGCTGATCAGTCCATTACGTACATAGTTCAGGTTTGCTGTAGCATTGGCGGCATATCCTCCGGCTGCAACAATACCAATATTTTCGCCATTGTATACCTTATTCCGTCTGATAATAAAGCCATCGACATATCCATTGATGGTGAGATTCTCGGAATAACCGGTATTGCAGTCATGGATCGTATTATCCTCCACAATAATATCCTGTAACGCCTCGTTGGTATTGCCGATGACCAGAATACCATGCCCACTTCTGCCATCCTGTGGGCTGGTATTGTTCTCGATATGATGAACCCTGTTATTTCGTATGGTTATGTTTTTTGAACCCTGGTCAATAATAATCCCATTCACATCATTGCCCTTGGCTTGTGTTTTAAAATTTCGGATTTCAAAACCGTCAAACTGAATAAATCGGGCATTTCTGATCGTTACCAATGCTTCTGTGCCCGAAATGGATAGTCCCTCGCCATCAATGGCCACAGCTTCGTTGGGATAGGGCTTTATCGTAATGAGTTTTGCTGAACTTCCCGATTTTGAAATCAGTACTTTCTCATGGTAAGCACCTTCACGCACAAAAATGGTGTCGCCCGGTGATATTGCATCTAAAGCGCGTGCGATAGTACGAAAGGGCTTGCTCTCGGTACCCTTGTTCTGGTCATTACCGGTGACCGAAACGTACCTGCTTTTTTGAAGGGTTGAGTCGGTCTGAATAGGTTCGGGATGATCAGCATGATTGCATGCCGCGCACAATAGCAAACCTTGCAATAGTGCGTAGCTCAACGAAAATAGAGGCTTAAAAATCATATAAAGTCATTTGAAATTTGAAGAAGCTGTCGAAGGCATAAAAGCGGAGCTTCTGAGGATGCATGAATTGAAAACATGTTGTCGGGGACACAAACAAAAATCAAGAAAAAGAGGGGTGTCCGATGGTTCTATTTCGGACACCCCTTAGGTTATTCAGATATGATCTTTCGGACACTATTATTTTTCTTGTCGATGACATAGACTGTACCATTTTTATCTACAGCCACACCTTCAGGCACATTAAATGAGGCGGCCTCGCCGACGGCGTTTGTAAAACCTGCGATGTTAGATCCCGCAAATGTGCTTACCTGGAATGTTTTGCCATCCACAAAACGAACGCTCTGATCGGGAGAACCGCTATCGCCGCCTGCAGTACCGTTTCCGGCAACATACACATTGTTTTGGCTGTCAGCCGCAATACCCCAAGGGAGTGCAAATTCAGCCGCCGTACTAACACCATTTTTATAACCATATTTACCGGAACCGACAATGATAGTAGGCTTCCAGGTTTTGGGGTCATATTTTCTGATTTGGTTGTCGCCATGTAGACAGATGTATAGGCTGCCATCCGGACCGCAGGCCATACCTGCTGGAAAATTCAATCCATCAATGACGGTCGTTACTGCTGTACCATCTGTATTTAACTGATAAATAGGAGCAGGGGAGGTCACAGAATTATAATATAGCTTTTTTGACACTCGGTCATAAGCAATAAACCAAGGCTCTCTTGCGGCCCAGGCGACGACCTTTGCCGTCCCATCGGGTGTTATCTTGCGGATATCCCAGTTTCCCGGATCAACAGCGTATAAGTTCCCCTGTTCATCGATGGTTAATCCATAAGGAAGGCTGAAGCGTGCCTCTCCACCTTTTCCGTCCGCCATACCGGCATTACTTGGGGATCCGGCTAAAGTACTGACGTTTCCGGCAGGATCGATTTTACGGATACAGTGGTTGCCAGGGTCAGTGACATAGACATTTAACGCATCATCTACAGCAATACCGCCACTGCGATACCAGGACTCACCACCAAAATTGAACTTCGCATCAGCACCTTTTCCGTTGAGGAAGCCTGCTGTACCATTGCCCGCCAAGGTACTGACCGTTCTTTTGTAGATATAGCTGTAGCTATCTTTGGATGTCCCAGTTTTCCCCCCAATAGTGACTTCAATAGGTCCGCTACCAGCTCTTTTAGGGATTATGGCCATGATTTGGGTGCCATTTGCGCCAATGACTTTTAACGGTATACCATTGAGTTTAACGGAAATCGCAGCTGTGTCCGTTGTAAAGTTCTCCCCATTGATCAGAACTTCTGTTCCATAGACACCTTGCTTTGGAAGGAAATCCGTGACAACAATGGCCGCATTGGGATCATGTGTTGCACCCATATGATCTTTCTTACATGAAAATATTCCCGCCAATATCACAAAGGAGAGGAGGGGGAAGAATAAAATCCTTTTATATATTAATTTCATAAATAGTAAAAATTAAAATTCAAACCTTAATTACCAGCCTGGATTTTGAACAAGCGCCGAGTTCTTGTCGATATCATCCTGTAAAATAGGGAATAGATACATTTTATCATCCCAGTATCTGTTTTGTAATAAGTTTCTCTTATAGAAGTCCTGATAAAAAAATCCCTGATTGTTATCGTTTGACGCGATACTCATCCGGTATATTGCCCGGGAGGCTGGGTTTCCCATCATCAGTCGACGAATGAGCGTGAAATAACGGTCGCCCTCAAAAGCCAGCTCAATTTGTCGCTCGCGAAGAATCCATTTACGTTGTTCGTCTTTATTGCCTACCACCTGCGGATAGACTGCTTCCAATTTAGGTAAACCGGCCCGTTGACGTATCAGGTTCAGATAGGTCAGAATATCAGGATGGCTCGGATTAACTTCATTTAGCGATTCGGCATAATTTAAATAGATTTCGGCCAAACGGATATGAATATACGGACGATATGCGGGACGATCCTGGCGAATATTAGTGGCTGGACTGATATTTTTCTGTGCAAGGTATCCTGTTTTATCGGCACTATTTGAATTCTGGACCAAACCGGCTTTTCCCGAATAATAAAACTCGGCTCTTCCGCGTCCATCCTTGTTGCCGTCCGACGAAAAGAAGTTGCGGTCATCGGCTGTCGGTGCGGGTAGGATAGGCTTACCATTGTAGAGAATATTGACGTAAAATCGCGCTTCCCGGTTTACATACATATTTGAATTGCCAGCGATGTAACCTCTATTGACGCCATCGCGGCTCTTGCCCCAGTCGGCTGGATCATCCGTTGCTACAAAGCCATCCTCCCGATAACCAGAGCTGGGATCGTCAATAGTCTTGCCATTACGCATCAGGTGGGCATCTACCACATTTTGTGTGGCATTCATCATCGCAATCCCAGCGGGTTCAGGTGCACTTCGTTTCTCATGTCCCCATTGCCAGGTGTCCGCTTTGTGCGTGGAAAAAATAATCTCACTATTCCAGTTGGTTAAAAAGAGGTTACGGAAAGACAGGTAAGGATCGAATTTTGAATCTCCTTCATCCAGATTGGTAAAGAGCTTATAGGCATTTAAGTCAATAACAGCTTTTGCGGCATCAGCAGCCAATTGCCATTTATTGGCATCGTTCTGCAGTGGGGCAAGTGCCTTACCATCCTTGTTTTTGAAATTTGCAAATCGTGGATTTCCATTCCATAAGGGACTTGCAGCCCATAGCGCCACCTGTGATTTTATGGCCAAACAGGTTCCTTTGCTTGGACGACCATAATTGGAGGAGGCGGACCATACCACAGGAAGGTCTGCTGCAGCAAGATCCATCATGCTATTGATGTAATCGACACATTCCTGAAATGAATTGCGGGGATATTTGTTGAAATCTTCGTTCAAACCCAATGTCCCTTTCAACAATACCGCTGGGCCATATTGACGTAGCAATTTCCAATAGTACCAGCCCCGTAAGAACCTAGCTTCGGCTTTGTATTGTACTTTAAGTTCTGTACTCAATGCGCCTTCAGGAACCTTGTCGATGTTTTCCTCAAAAATAAATGACTGCCTAATGGCAGTGTATGCGTTATTCCAATAATGCTGCCAGTACATGCTTTGTGGATTCCAGTTCCCGACAGCCATTTGCCGAACGTTCACAACGGGTATATTACAGGAGGTTTCATCGCTGGCACCAAGGGTCGTAAAATCGTCTACCGGTGTTTCGATATAACTATAGATCTGGTTTAAGTAAGATTCTGCATTGGCCCGGGTCTCCCAAACCATGTCTGAAGTGAGGAGGTTATCCGGTTTTTTGTCTAAATAATTACAGCTTTGCATATTTTGGCATAAGGCTAGCGCTAATAGACCTGATGCAATATATTTTGGTGATATCTGTTTCATGGTTATTGTATAGATTTAGATTAAAACTGTGCCCGAACGCCGAAGGTGATCATACGATTTAATGGATATTTGGCACCGTTGCTTCCCAATTCGGGATCCCAGAGCTTGAATTTGCTAAATGTTAGGAGGTTTTGGCCCGATGAATACACATAAAGTGACGTGAAACCAAGTTTGTCCAATCCTTTTGCTTTAATAGTATAGCCCACAGAAGCCTGTTTCATGCGTATATAAGCCCCATCTTTTAACCAATGTGTACTGTTGATGTAATTGTTGTCACTGCCACTGGCCATTGTTAGACGTGGGTAGTAAGCATCCTGACGTGGATTTTCTGCGGTCCAACGGTCTTCAACAATGGACATGGTATTGTTGGGGTAGATTCCCAGACCCGAAAAAGGGAGGACTCCGACACCATTGACGCCCATTCCTTTTCCGGGAATTTCGCTACCATTGGCCATGATACCTACGTCAGCAACCCCTTGAAAGAATAGGGAAAGGTCAAAGTTTTTATACGAAACAGAAAAACCGGCACCATATAGCCATGAAGGAAACCAGGATTTTCCAAGGTAGGTTCTGTCATAAGGATCAATTATATTATCGTCCTCGGCATTTAAGTTTTTGTAACGGATATCTCCGGGTGATACTGGGCTAAACTTTTGCTGCGGGGCGGATTCTATCTCTTCTTTACTCGTAAAGTAGCCCAAGGCAATATGCCCCTGATATTCGCCATAGCGTGTTCCTGTCTTGGACTGATAACCGTAGCGTCTGAGGGGTTCATCCGCATATACTATTTTATTGCGGCTATAGGTGACATTACCAAAAAGGCGTAGCCCAACATCCCCAAAGTTATCGTTATACTCAACACTGGCGTCCATGCCTTTATTGTCCATCTCACCTATATTGGCATAAACAAGAAGACTATTATAACCGGCTATGGAAGAAATGGATTGTCTCTCGATAAGAATGTTTTTTCGACGCTCGGCGAAACCATCAAAGATCAGGTTGAGCTTGTTCCATAATCCGATTTCAAGACCGATGCCGGTTTTATAGGATTTTTCCCAGGTGAGATTCTCGACACCCAATATTCTCTCCGTTTTTCCGCCGACCAAATTTCCATTGAGACCAAAACCTGTAGAGCCGCCACCACCGATCTGCGTTAAGTAAGGGAAGCGATTTTCAGCATTACCAATATTATCGTTACCGACAACACCATAGGATCCCCTGATTTTTAATAAACTAAATGTCTTTTTCAAAGGCTCAAAAAAATCTTCATTGGAAATCACCCAGCCAGCCGAAGCGGAAGGAAACAGGCCAAACTTATTGCCCTTCTCGAAATTTTCAGATCCCGTATAGCCCGCGTTAACTTCTACAAGGTATTTATCACGAAATCCGTAGTTAATCCTTCCGGCGAGACTTTGATTGCGATAGGGGATGGATCCAACAACGTCACCTGCCAAACTGACCAAACGGTTACGCATATTATAAAGAAACATCCCACCGATTTTGTGATCATTGAAGGTCCGGTCATAATTTAAATTACCTTCAAGATACATAACGCGTTGGCCAAAAGATTCTTTACTATAGTCCAAAAATTGCTGACCGACTCTGCTTTGGTTAAAAATGAATTCCCCTTCAGGTGTTCTGCCCGTCGCCTGCCATAAATCATTTTTCCCTGAGCGACGGTTGTTGAATTCACCATAACTGTCAAATGAGAACCGGGCATAGGCGGATAATCCTTCCGTAATTGCGTCTAATTTTTGATTAATGGTCAGTACCGACTGCACAATGGGTTTAAATTCGCTGGAATAACCATTGTTTTGTACTTCATTTAATGGGTTTGCGCCACCACCACTCAGTGGTCCGGCCCATTTACCGTCCGGATATTGAATCGGATAGGCAACGGGCGTCGTCGCATAGGCCAAATACCACAAATCACCGGCACCGATACCGGGGTAGCGGGAGTTAACCAACATTCCCGTTAAGTTGAGCTGAACGGAGGTGGTTTTTGATAAATTGACATCCACATTACTCCGGAAATCATAGCGTTTGAAATCGAGATTCGGATTGTAATTGTTTAAGTTGCTTACCTTATAAGGGCCTGTTTGATTATAGTACGATCCCGAAATATAATATTTCATCGATTCACCACCACCGGTAATATTGATGTTGGCATTGGTGAGCATGGAATTCTTCTTATAGACTTCATCAATCCAGTTTACATTCGGGTACATATAAGGATCCAGTCCACTTTTCGTTTTTTGGATCAACTCATCAGAATAGGTTGGGGTCGAGCCCATATTTTTTCTTGCTTCATTCTGTAGTTCCATATATTTTACGCCATCCAGCATTTGTGGCGTTTTTGTAAAACCTGAGAAGCCTGTTTCTGCCTTAAAGGAAATCTTTGGTTTACCGGCAACACCTCTTTTGGTGGTAATAATCAAAACACCGTTGGCGCCCTTAGCTCCATACATGGCCGTAGATGAAGCATCTTTCAATAGGGAAATACTGGAAATATCTTCGGGATCAATATTATTGAAAGATCCACCGAAACCGCCATTGACATCATCACGTTGCACACCATCGATGATAATTAGTGGAGACGAATTACCGGCGTAGGTCCCGATCCCACGGATTGTAAAATTTGAATTATCATAACCGGGTTCACCACTGGACTGCACGGAGATAATACCGGCGACTTTACCAGCTAAAGCATTTGATAAATTGGGAACCGGTGTACGCATATCGGCCATATTTACCGAACTTACGGCACCCGTAACATTGATTTTTTTCTGTGTACCATAACCTACAACAACAACATCATCCAGATTATTATTGGCCAATGCCAAGGTTATATTTAAATGGTCCTTGTTATCTGCTGGTCGTTCAATAGGTTCATAGCCTACGTATGTAAATGTCAAGATCACCTGGCCGGATCCGGATGGTGGGGCGATGGTAAAATCTCCCTTGCCGTCGGTTGTCGTTGTGATCTGGGTATTTTTTATACGTACGGTAACACCGGCTAATGGGTTTCCCTGTTGATCTTTGACTGAGCCATTGATGGCTTTTTGATTTTCGGTAATCTCTGCGGTACGAGCTACTCCCGTCGATTCTTTTGGACGTATTATTAAGGTCTTTTTGATGACTTCAAACTCAAGTGCCTGATTTCGAAACAAGGCTGTCAGCGCTTCATTTAACGTGGCATTCTCCAGATTGAGGGTGACAGGGCTTGCTTTCTTGATCAGCTTTGAATCATAAAGCAGGTCAAGCTGCGCCTGTTTGCTGATTTCTGCGAGAACAAGATCGACCTTACTATTTTTAAAATGTAGGTTCATTTTTTGGCTATAAACCGGAGTTTTAGCCTGAACAACGCCAAAAAATGCGAGCAGTAGATAGAACTTCATAATCAATAGGGTCTTAATTAAGAACATATGCTGTTCTTTTCCCAGTATTATTTTCATAATTTTGTTTAGAATTAAAAGGTTAATTAATTTTTGACAGAAAATTTTTAAACTCTATTCGTAGCCAGGATGTGACAGCATCCTGGCTTAAGTTTTCGATTTATCTTTTTGTGACGTAGATCCTCCTTTCCACAATTTTAAATTTGATTGATTTTGTTAGTTCGAGAAGTGATAAGATCTCTTCAATATTTTCTCTTCGGGAGACTTTCATTTTGAGGTTTACATCATCCCAGTCATTTCCCTGAAATATGACTTCGGCGTCATACCATTGCGCAACATCCGCCATAATGGTTTTGATATTTTCATCTTTGTAAATAAAATAGTTGTTCTTCCAGGCGATTTCGGATTCCGCGTCAAATTGATCTATTTGAACACCTGAGGTAGATATCTTTGCACGTTCACCGGGTTTGAGCATGGTCTGGCCTGTTTTTGAAGTCAAACGTACTGATCCCTGTAACAGAGCGACTTTTGCAACATGGAGGTTATCCCTATCGGATACATTAAATTTGGTCCCCAGTACCCGGATTCCAAATCCATTACCCGCTACAATGAAAGGTTTGTGTTTTGATTCAGCAACTTCGAAGTAAGCTTCTCCCTTGACCTGAACGAGACGACGGTCAGCAGCAAAATGCTCGGGGAAAATTAGGCTACTCTCGGCGTTGAGCCATACTTTGGTACCATCTTCTAAATTGATCTGATATTTACCGCCTTTTGGGGTTGCTAAGGTGACAAGTTGAGCTTCCATGTCTTTTTTTCCGGTCTTTGCCTGATAACTAATAATGCCTTCTTGATCAATTTTGAACAACAGCTTTCCGAAAGGAACAGTGTCTCCAACCTGCTGTTGCTGCAGATCCAGGCTGCTGCCGTCTGAATTTTTCAAAGAAGCTTTTTCGGTCCCCGGATTCAGGTATGCCTGTTGATTGGTGGCTTGTAAGTCGGCATTCCGACCCTTAAAAAAATAATATCCGGCAATGCTGGAAACAGCCAATAACAAAGAGGCGGCATATGGGAGGTAACGAAGGAAAATACTTGTTTTTTTTGTATTGCCCGCTTCTGCTTGAATAAGTTGTTCTACGTTGAGCTTAATCTGTGTTTCTATATTTTCTGCAGGGCCGAATTTATCTTCGTCCCAAGTAGCATCATGATAAGCATCCAAGAGCCTGTCGTCTACTTCACGCAGTTCATCTTCGGAGGATTGCTTGCGCAAAATTTTCTTGATTAAGTCTATAATTTCAGGTTTTTTCATGAAATCTATAATTGATTCGTTCTTATAGAGTTCATTTTTTCAATTAGCCCCCAAAAGGAATTGCATTTTTTTTAAAAGAAAATATAAAAGAGCCTTTTATTAGACTGTTGCGGTTGTAATATATTGTATTTCAGCTTCTTGTTAGAAAAAGAAAATTTGAAAAAAGATATGCATATTCTGCATCCCTTGTTTTAATCGTTTCAGTGCAATAGAAATTTGGTTTTCTACTGTTTTTACGGAAATATTCAGCTTCTCAGCAATCTCCTTATGGCTGAGTTGCTCCATCCTGCTGAGGTAAAAGATCTCCTTACATTTGTCAGGAAGCTGGTTGATCATTTGATCCAGATAATCCAGCAGTTCGCTGTACTCCAATTTTAACAACGGATTGAATGAGTCAACATAGTTCTCATCTAAATCTTTAAGTTCGACATAATCCATCTTTTTTTTGACATTTCGGAATACTTCATAACGAATACAGCCAAATAGATAGGTTTTGATGGAATATTTGAGATTTATTTTCTCCCTGTTTCGCCAGATATTGATAAATACGTTTTGGACAAGTTCCTGACATACTTCGGGATCCTGCATCGTGACAGATGCCGTTTTGAACAGTGGTTGCCAAAAGCGATGCATCAGGTGTTGTAACGCCCGTTCCTCACCTTGACAAACTGATTCAAAAATTTGCTGATCCGAACAGGCGGAGAAATTCATAGTTTAATTCTGTTTACAATAGGTATCCCACAAAAACCTTATCAAAGTAAGTATAAAATAACAATAAAACAAAATCTATTCCACTGATGCCAAAATCCGTAACTGGAGTCGATATGTCGGGACAAATTAGTATAAGGACCATACTTCACATCTTGTCAAATTTATTAAGAAAGAATGAGTAGTCCGCTTTATAAAAAGAGACTGAAAAATGAATCATGTAATGGAAATACAATGCGTTCTTAGATCAAATAATTTTCTGATTTGCTAAAGGAAATGATTGTTTTCAACGGAGGTAATTATGACGAACCTTCTATTGTCGAATGGAAATTTCAGGCAATAAAGGAGGAACATTTGTATCGGTAACTAATGAAATCGAACATGATACGCCCCAAAAGCTGATTGTCGGCGTAAGGGACAGTACCGAGGGATTTACACTCGTTTTAGCAAATCTAAAAGCATTTGGAATTTAATATTTTGCTTAACTTGGTCGGAGACCGGTTTCCAGAAATGTAGACCGGCTGAAAATAATATTTATAGGGTAGACTTTTTTCGAAGATATGATTTTTTGAAGCGGTACCCGATAAAGATCAGCATTCCGATGATGAAAATTGCAATAAACACCAATGCCAGCTTAAACTCATTGTATGTACTGTAGTTATCATTTTGGAGTTTATTCGCTTTCAGATACAGTTTACCGTTACGGTTATCTAGGATGAAATTAAATTGATTCAGTATTTTATTACCCAATAAGCTTTGTTTGGGATTCGGATAGTTAGGATTATTGGCGTTTGTTACAATGTTTTTAAAAACCTGATTTCCGATGTGGAGCTCCTGAATGACAATGATCTTTTTTCTTCCAAAAGAAAATAGCGAGTGATATTTGTTCCAAAGACGATAACGATTTGTAAAATCATCCCCAATGAGCATACTGCCATCCCTACCGGTATCAAATAGAAAATGGAAGGGATAATCCCGTTCTCCAACTTTAATAATGACTTCAAATCTAGGTCGATATTGAACATAGTCAACATCGTGAATCTGATACCCTTGTAGATCTTTGTTTAACTGATCAGTTAGGATCATGAGTTTTTTTTCATAATCAACTTCAACAATTTTGTCACGGAACAGTGAATTTCCGATGATCATATCTTCACCATCCGCTAGATTTCGAATTTGTACCAATGGAACGTTATCCCAGCGTAATCCAGCAATTTCTAAACTATTCATCCTGGCACTGGGTTCGTTGTTTGTTCCATCCGTGTTCTGGACACTGATGTGACCATCAAATTTGACCGCTGCTTTTGCTGGCGATTTTTCGCTCAGGCAGCTCATACCTGCCCCTAGATCAAACATGATCGTCAAATCTTTATAACCATTCAGACTTCCTTTAAAGTAAATACGACTATTTTTCATAAAAAAGGGAATGGTATCCACCGATTGTTTGGCCGGTTTAGATTGTGCTGCTGGATTTAAAAGTTGCTCATAATTAGCCGATATTCGGGTGAGAATACGATCCTGTTCATTCAATAATATAATGAAATCATAAGTTTTACCATAAACCGTAGTAAAAGAAATGGAATCTTTATCCGTAATAAATGTTATTTTACGTTTTGCTCTTGGCACTTGTGTGTAGTAAATATCAGGTGCCGTTGTCGGGGTTAATTTCCAAACGTCTTTAGCGAATAACTTTCCGTCACGTATGCTAACCATAGATTTGCTAGCCCGAATCACCGGCAAATTTTGTTGGTCTTGGGCTTTGGTGGCCATAAACGCGGCAAAGATCAACGTAAAAGTGAGAAGCTGTGTTGCTAATTTCATTTGTTTTATTTTTTAATTACGTTGCTCGCTTCCTTTCGTGATAAAATCTGTGATCAACTTGTAATCATTTTTCATTAAGGCATATGCAGTCCAGTCAGACTGATTGCGACTTGCGATGACTGTTAGGTTTGTCTCATCCATATAGAGCTTGTAACAGGGGCCGTTTAGGGATGACAATAGTGCTGTGTCTCCCGACAGAACTAGAGATTTACCATTTTTTTGACTCCAGTTTTTAATGTATTGGCCAATTGATGTAGACTTTGCTTTTGGAAAGGTTGCCGTTAAGGTGCAGAGCGGACCGATCTCATTGTAAACAACAGTTGTTTTGGAACGAGTATAAGCGAATTGATCGAATAGTTTTTTTCCGGAAGCGAATAACCCGATACATAGAATAGCTATTGCCATAAGCGTGTAATTTGTTTTCATGACTTGTTGGTATGTTTATGTATAAAATAATAGATAAGTAAACCGAATGCTAAGCTTATACTTAAGATAATGACAGAATGCAAGCCAAATGGCTGGGTATAATAACATAGCGTGAGTCCGGCAGAACCGGCAAATAATATACAGCACCAATTTAGTGCGCGCTCCGCAAGATTGTTTTCTTTGGGGAGGATTTCAGTAATTATCGCTAAAGGGGCATTGCGCTGAATAAGGGTCCTTCGCAAGCGATCGTTTAAGAACAGTTTGATGAGACTGAGCAAAAAAGATGAAGCAATCCAAATGGATAGCAAAACAGCAATCGCATTGAGCGAAAAAAAGATAACTTCTTTATCTTCCATCACTGAAGTGCTTTGTTGTAAAGCCATGGTCGGAACGGTGATGACTGTGAGCAGCAATGTTATGTTCAAAATGCGTTTCATACAATTGATTTTATAGTATATCAGATCCAGAGATCCGATTTAGGTTGCAAAATAATCTGTTTTTTTATGATCATGTTCAATTTTTGTCGATACCGTATTAGGTATAGTATGCTCTGCATACAAATAAAAGAAAGCGGCAAGATGGCAAATAAATAACGCATTATGGTGGGAAGCTGAATAAATAGGACTACAAATTGTTTACCATAGATAACAGCGCTGACCGTAACCAATATACCGCCCAGGGTAGCCGCCACCAGGGCTGCCCAGTGAATCGGAATCTTTTGGGGGATCAGCATGTTGACAATATCATCCGGTAAATCCGGATCAAAGGTGGTTATGGGTAATTCTTGGATAGCCAAGTTGATTGACTGATAATTTTCAAATTTAATTCTACATATTGCACAGGTGGAAATATGATCCATTTCCAAACTTGCTGTGCCGTCAGTGGAATCAGCAAGAGTCTGCAGCTGTTCTTCTGTTAAATGTGCGATGTTCATAATTCCTCCCTTTTTTGTGATTTTAATAGAATGTCTTTTAATTGCTTGCGTGCACGAAACAAATAAGACTTTATGGTACCCTCCGGTAATTGTGTGATTTCTGAAATCTCCTGTAAACTAAGTTCCTGTTGGTAATGTAATCCGATCAGTGTTTGATATAATGCCGGGAGCTGTTTCACCGCTTGTGCTATCGTTTCTGTGAGCTCACGTGCATACAGTCCTTCTTCCGTCGCATTGGCGGATGCATGTGCTATTTTATAATCAACATAGGATAGGTCACTTTCTTCGAAAAAGCTCGCTAACAACAGTGGACGCTTTTTCCGTAGATAATGCAAACAGGTATTATAGGTAATTTGTCCGATCCAGGTGGATAATTTGCTCTGAAAGCGAAAATGTCCCAGATTATTGTACACCTTGATATAGACATCCTGTATGATATCCCGTCGGTCAGCGGCGACTGGGATCATTTTATAAACGAAATGAGCAACAAGTTTCTCGTGATCGACGATGAGCTTTTTGAAAGCATGCGGATCCCGTTTCAGGATCTTAGAGATTAGTTCCCGGTCAGCCTCAGGTTGTATCGTTGTTGTTGTGCTCACGGATAATTAAGACCCATAAATTATTTTTAGGTTGCATTAAATTTAAAAATAAGTATTTAAAATTGTTTATCTGATTGATTTTTAGTTTGTTTTGTTTTTGTCTTTTTGCCGAATTTCTTTGCGGAGAAGAAGATTGTAATAAAGCCTCGCATGGAAAGTTATCGTTTTTATCCTATAAGCTGTATATTCACCACATAGATTTATACTGCTTATTTTATTGAAAACTTTATGTCCGTTTTTAATGCTTAAGAACATTGTGCTATTTATTACGATGTGTTTATTATCGTTCTGTTCAAAAGGACAGGAAATTGACACGACATTTATTTATACCTATCCCAATGCTTCCTGGTTAACGAGTTATCTATCAACAAGCGCGGTCAACATGACCACCGAGGACAAGACTTTCGAACCGAATTATCCGATGAAAGTGGGCGTGGGGCTGGGGATCAGAAACACTATGATTAATTTTTTAGTAGGCACAAAGATCGTTTCATTAAAAAATAAAACATACGGTAAAACCAGTTCGACAGACTTCCAGATCCATCGGTATGGACGAAAGTTTGTGACGGACATCTATTTTCAACGTTATAAAGGTTTCTTTGCCATGGATGGAAGGGACATCAATCTTTTTCCGGAAATGAAAATCAATCAGATGGGACTCGAACAGACCTACCTGTTTAATCACACACAATTTTCATTGAAGGCAGCTTTTGAGCGAAGCGAACGACAGCTTCAGAGCGCTGGCAGCTTTCTGCTAGGAACCAACCTATATTGGCATCGACTGCGGAACTTTGAAGGGGCTGAAGGAAATCTTGTACAGAATCTCGATAATCTACAGATCGGTGCACAGGGAGGATATGTATATTCTTGGGTTTTAGATCAGCATTGGTTGATTACGGCATATACAACAATTGGTTTTAACATCGGAAATGACCTCGAAAATTTTAAGAAGTTTCATTTTAAAATTTACCCAACTGTATTGGCAAGAACAGTGGCCAGCTACACCAAGGATGATTGGTCTTTCAGCTACGGGATGATGATCAATAACAAAATGAACTTTTTTGAAACAAAAAAAGACTATACCGTAACCAATATCACTCTGCAGCTGTCAGTAACCAAACAAATTAACTTTTCTTTTAGCAAACTTGGATCAGGTTGAGCGGAATAGCAGTTTGTCCAAGAAACCGGCAAAATGATGTAAGAAAATTGTATTTTTAGCAACCAAATTTTATACAATGATGAATCAATTAAGAGATCACATAGAACGTATTGTACCTCTTGACGATACTGAATTTGAAACGATTTCTTCTTTTTTTAGCTATAAAAAATACAAAAAACATCAATTTTTGATTCAGGAAGGAGAGCTGGTACCATGCAACTTTTTTGTACTCAAAGGACTTTTAAAACTCGTTTATTCTGACGATACCGGAAAGGAACATATTGTCGGTTTTGCACAGGAAGAATGGTGGGAGACTGACTTTGCCGCTTTTTATACGGAATCGAGGGCCACGATGTCACTTGAATGTGTTGAAGATACGGAGGTACTTTGTCTCCGTTTGACTGACTATAGGAAACTATGCGCTGCAATGCCCCAATTAGAACATTTTTTTCTAGAGAAGGCTTATCAAGGCTTTATCGCTGCGCAGCAACGCATTATTTCAACAATGACAGTAGGGATTAAAGAACGCTATGAACAACTCCTGAAAAAATACCCCACGCTGGTACAGCGTGTTCCGAAATCATTACTTGCAGCCTATTTGGGCGTTTCTCGGGAGGCTCTAAGCCGGCTGCCGCGGTGATGTGACTTCTGTCACGCAAAAATTGTGCGTTTTATCAAGGGTATTTACATCTGCCATTTCACAATTTTGTTGTACATCAAAATGTTGTGAAAATGAATAAAAGATCGATTAACCCATGGACGTGGCAACGGCAACGGAGTTACGTGCAGGCTGTTGAAGTAAAAAATGTAGCGGGGACCTTGTATTGTTCGGGACAGGCGGCAATAGCTGATGACGGAATTTCCAGTGATAAAGACATGGAGTCCCAACTGAGACAGGCTATTGCCAATCTAGAAAACGTTATTCAGACGGCTGGCTATTTGTGTAGCGGAATTGTGCGCTTAAACCTATATACCACTTCCATGCGAGAACTTTGGCCACATTTCCCGATACTTCAGGAATGGATTGCCAAACACCAAATTGAACAGGCATTAACAGCGCTGGAAGTTGTAGGATTATTTGAGACGCTGAAGGTCGAATTGGAAGCTACAGTGGTCAAATAACAAGTTGATTTTTCTCTTCATGGCGATCATCAAAATCACCATGAAGAGAAATGCTATTAAGGGATAATTTGTTTATTCCGCATTTCGTCGAATAGACGAAAAAACATCTGCTCGGTATCAACGAACTCATGAAATCCCATTCTTCGTGCTTTACTGCCATCCGCAAAAAAGTCATAATCCCAAGAGAAAACAAAATCGCCAAAAGCCCAGGCAGATACTTCTGTATAAGTATAATTCAATCTATGTTGGGTCCTTATATCTTCCCATATATCCGCTTTGTCGGACATCATCGTCTGTAGAGGTATGGGTAAGGGGGCGTCGACTTCCATCTTGAAATATTTCGCAATCTTGGGCCAGAGATCTTTCCAACGGAATAAGTCACCATTATTAATATTGAAGGCCTGATTGGCTGCAAGCGGTTCCGTAGCCGCCCATACAGTCGCCTTTGCCAATAAGTTGGCATCGGTCATCTCCAACAGTTTGCCATAGGCACCGGGTTTCCCCGGAAAACGAAGTGGAATATTTAATTTTTTGGAAATAGTAGCATATACAGCTATCAACAGTGCAAGGTTCATCGGGTTGCCGGGCGCTGTTCCACCCACAACCGATGGCCGGATCGCGGACCAGGTCCACTGTTTGCCAATCTGTTGCTGTTGCAGGTACTGTAGCTGGCTGGTATTAAATTCAGGAGGCATATGACCAGCATCCGATTCTTTGGCTGGCGTTTTAAATGGGCCAAGATGCGCACCATATACTTTATAACCCTGCATAAGACTCACATGTTGTAGGGATTTGGCTACTGGTTCAATAGCCGTTATGACATTGACCAACATCCTCAAATTAGGTTCGACCAATGCAGCCCAACTTTCCCGGTCCTGATAAGCTGCGTAAAAAATGTGGGTTACGGTTGTTAATGAGTTTAGTTTGTTGACAGCGTCCTCTAAATCCAATAAATCTACTGCAATATAACGCACGTGGCCGTGATCGGTTCCGCCGCGACGGGATAATGCAATGATGTCCCAATTTCCAAGGCTGCTAAGATAGTCAATGAGGTTTGTGCTGATGACACCATTTGCCCCGACGATTAATGCCGTGTTGTTTGTTGTTTCCATATGGATTTCTTTTTTAACAAAATTAGTGTTGATTAGATTGGGCGGGATGTAAAAATCGGCTATAATTTTGTACATTTCTTAAATGAAACGCTATCGACAATTTGAGCCTGTTCTGGTGTCAGAATTTAAAGCCGCTGAATGGACACATCCTGAACATAATCATAATCACTACGAATTTATTTTTATTGTGCGTGGAAGGGGTGTACATGTGATCAATGGTCATACTGTCCCTTACCAAAGCGGGGCTGTTTTCTTTATTGGGCCAGAAGAGTACCACTATTTTGAGATTGAAGAAGAGACGCATTTTATTTATTTAAAATTTACAGATGCATATAGCCATCGGTATGCTGCCGATTCGGGTGTGTTAACCCGACAATTGGAGTATTTGGTAAAAAGCAGGGAGACCCATCAGCATGGATTTCCGCTACTTGCTGCTGATCTCTTGACTGTTCACCTACTGTTTCAGGTCGTTGCTTCATTAAAACACGATGCCTTTGCCAATCAAGACTTGATCTGGTATCAGTTGCTTGGCATAACTACGATTCTGGTGAGAAATATGCCCGAATTACAGACAGATGGAAGTAGAAGCCGCGACCTACAGGCGATGTTTTGCTATATCCATAAAAATATCTATACGCCCAATTTATTGAAGTCGCAGGTTATGGCCCCTCATTTTAATATTTCGCCTGATTATTTAGGTACCTATTTCAAACGTCAGGTTGGGATGACCATAAGGGCATATATTCTGCGTTACCGGAATACGCTTATTCGACAACGTATCGCAGCAGGACGGATGATTTTAAAGGAAATTGCAGATGAGTTTGGACTGACAGACGTAAGTCACCTCAGCAAAATCTTACAGAAAGATCATGGAGCTTAAAAAGAGAGCCCCCTTAAAACTTCATGTTTAAGGGGGCTCTCTTTTATTTATACCTAGATTATTAATTACATGGTATTTTCTTTTTTCCGGCTCCAATACCTTTGATTACGGTTCTGCCATCAACAAGTTGAGTGACTTTTACCGCATTGCTTTGTACGCCGTTCCAAGGGAATGTATTGAAAGCATTGCCATTGGTTAAGACAAGTGGATACAACTCACCACCGGAAGTTTTACTTCCAAACATCGTAACCTCACCAGTTCTACTAATTACAAGCTTAATTAATGGTTTTGATGCCGTGCCTTTCATGTCATAGATGTTACCAATTCTTTTATTGGTTTGTACATCCGTACCCTCGTATTTGCTTCCATCAGCAAATTGAATATTTTGTTTTGAAGAAGCACCCGCATTCTGAAATTGGATTTCCTGTTTGGCCAATCTGATACCGTTTACTTCCATATTGAAAGCATTGTCAAGCTCAGTGATATCGAAGACAAAACCATAGTTCGCTACCGGTGCTGTAAAAATACGTTCGATTGTGCTACCATTGGCATAGAATGTTTCATCTTTCATGATTCCTTTTTTACCGCGAAAAGTTGTTTCAGGATAGCTCCAATTTAAACCGTCACTTGTTACATCTTGTGTACAGGTTTTGAAATTAAGTTTGAGGTCATATTTTTGTCCCGGATTGATTTTTACATTTGGAATGCTGACGTTTGATTTTGTTTCACCGTCAATTGTCAACGTTCCTAATTTAAGTGTTCCATTGCTCGTTGCCGGATGGATCAATAAAGAAGGAGTACTAACGACTGTACGGAGACCATTTCCTAAACTTGGAAACTGTGCAGGCACACCAGCATCATTCAAGGCATTGTATGAAAGCGCTTCATCCGATAATTTGAAGTTTGCCGTAGAATAGCTTGGTTTGAACACTGCATTTTCAAGTTTTGTAATCGCACCGGTCATATTTGGATCCATTGTCAAAGTCGTGATGATCTGACTGAAGCGATGTTTTAAAACAACATTTAAGTTGTTTACACCAGTGTTCAATTTTAAAGAACCTGAGTAAACCATTAAATCGCCACTGATATTGTCGAGACTTGCCGCAGACAATGTGCTTTGGTTGTTGATATTGGGAACAGTGCTAGTGCTGTTGATTGAATACGCGATGAAGGTATAGGTTTTGCCAGCATCCAGCGCAATTCCCGCTGCTGTTGATTCACTACCATAGCTATAGGTTTTTTCTGTTACA
The DNA here is from genome assembly GCF_002484085.1 of Sphingobacterium sp. UBA7625. Taxonomy (NCBI): domain Bacteria; kingdom Pseudomonadati; phylum Bacteroidota; class Sphingobacteriia; order Sphingobacteriales; family Sphingobacteriaceae; genus Sphingobacterium; species Sphingobacterium sp. UBA7625. Next base: position 49,426 of record NZ_DLJD01000018.1, on the reverse strand, counting down.
TAGCTGCCTTGGTTGTCATATACCACAACTTTGTATTTGATATCTTTGTCCAATGGTTTCTCGCTTACCTGAGCAGCGGTGGTTTTTGGACTTGATGCGGCAACTAATCCCTTTTTTACAGCTGCTGCAGAACTGTTTGTCAGGACAACATCGATGGAACATCCGTTACCGAAAGGGACGGTCATTTCCTGAACATCCGATGTGCTGCCAGAAGCTAACGATCCTTTAGCGGAGCCCTGCTTTTGACCTACAGGGTTACTGCCATCTTCACCAAAGGCTTCAACGCCTTGTAGATTGATTTTAACCACTGTTTCTCCAGTTAATGCTGCAGTTTCACCACTTTTTTGACAAGAGTAAAGGCCTGAGCCCGTCAGTACAATGCAGGTTAGCATTAAAATGTTTTTCAGATTAAGGTAAGGCATTAAATTCATGTAATTAAATATTTATGTAAGGGAATTCTTTGTTTTAATGTATTTTTATATGATACAAAGCGTTTAGTTGCATCCTTATTCGGAAATATTTAAATAAAAGCTGTGTATTTTTAGTGTGTCAGTAATATGATATCTGTTGTGGTAAATGTTTTTCGACGCAAAATTAAATGGATTTTTTGTTTAAGAAGTGTTGTTTGATTGGTGTATTTTTTTCTTGTAGAGAAACACCTACATTGCTAAAATTCCTGTAAGGACTTACATTATTGCAGAATTGGTTTTACGCCCCAATATGGGTTTGAGATTTAATTTATCATTTGGATAAATTGAATTGTGCTGCTGTGGTAAAAAGGGAAAACAATGTTTTGTACCTGATTGAATTTTTTGCAACAAACGAAGTTGATTTGTATATGGTAGTGTATACTGATCATGATTTTTCTTTTACAGAGGTTGTTTTAGGCTTTATACCAAAACATAGCGAAGGTCTTGAGTGGCGAATATGGAAAGATGAAGTGAACGTATGAAACATACATAGGACATGAGTAAAGATATGACGAATAAATTGAAACAGGCAGCAATCGGGTTGGCCGGTACAAATAGACTAAATGACTTTGTTGAATATGCCGGTGTCGCCGCAGCGATAGAAACGGTATCAGGCAATATTTATACCGGAATCAGTATCGATACAGCCTGCTCAATGGGCTTTTGTGCTGAACATAGTGCTGTTGCGGAAATGTTGAAACATAAGGAGTTTCGGGTCAGGGCATTTGTTGCGGTAGATGCCGCGGGAAATGCCGTTCCCCCTTGCGGGCGTTGCCGGGAATTGATCAGTCAGCTTGCCAAAGACAACCTCGAAGCAATCGTCGAAGTAAAAAATGGAGTGTTCAAATCCTTAAAAGAATTGTTACCTTTTGACTGGAAAGAAAATCTGGATAGAAATTGGTGATTTTAGGATACAGTCAATAGATTCAGACAAGATGATCAATATAAAAATAATGGAGAAGATAAAATCAGCATATAAGAAGATTAATTTAGCGGACTGGAAGCGGAAGGAGCACTTTGCGGTATATCGCAGCCAGATGAAATGCGGCTTTAGCCTGACAACAAAAATCAATATCGCCAAAGTACTTCCTTTTATTAAGGAAAATGGCTATAAATTTTATCCTGTCATGATATACCTCATCGCACGCGCTGTAAATAAGCATGATGCGTTTAAGATGGCAATGAAGGAGGGTGAGCTCATTGTATGGGATTATGTAGATCCGATATATACCGTATTGCATTCGGAAACGGAGACTTTTTCTGCACTGACTGCCATATACGATAAAGATTTTACGAGGTTTATGGCTAATTATAATGATGTAGGAGAAAGACACGAAGATAATCTGCATTTTTTTCCGGAGCAGCCACCGGAAAATCATTTTAATATTTCAGCGATTCCTTGGATTAATTTTGATAGTTTTAATCTGCATATTGCTGACTTTACAGATTATTTTGCGCCTTCTTTTACCATTGGAAAGTATAAAAAACAAGCTGATGAAATCTTGATGCCTATTGCGATCCAGGTGCATCATGCCGTCTGTGATGGGATTCATGTCGCACAATTGATCGCAACATTGGAAAAGTACTGTGAAAACATTGAAACAATCATTAAATCTCAAGTATAAAAAACGAATCGTGGTCATCGATAAAATCCTTTGTACTATTCGACTTGATTAATTCCAGTTCAATAACATTGATGCAAAAGCGGAGGAATTGAAATTATTTCTGGAGAAGCAAAGCTTGGTAAATGGGATGATCCAGCTTGAAATGACAAAAGTGTTATAAATCCAATATCCTATACGACTGTTGGTCAATTCTTCTTCTTGACCAACAGTCGTATAAAGATGTTCGTTTATAAGCGATAAACTGTACTTATGGTAGACGAGAAGCTTGCGAAGGAATTGATTCAATTAGCAAATGGCGATAGACTTTTGAGGGAAGAATTAGCCAAAGAAGGTGCACTTGGAAAGGGCTATCATCCGAAAATGGAAGCTGTCCATCGTGCTAACGCGAAACGATTACGTGAAATAATTGACAAGATAGGATATCCCGGTATTTCAAAAGTTGGCGAAGAGGCTAGCGAAGCTGCTTGGTTGATTGTACAGCATGCGGTATCAGAGCCTGTGTTCATGCAAACCTGTTATCAATTGATGAACATGAATAAAGAGGATATTAACTTGGCACACATAGCCTATTTATACGATAGAATACAGTATTTCAAGGGCGAGCCACAGCGTTTTGGAACACAGTTAACTGCGGATGGCGGAATCTATCCTGTGGAAAATAAGGAAGATCTGAACACGTTGCGCCTGCGAATGAATCTGCCCCGGCTCACCAATAGGAAACTCGATACGATCTATCATGTAGAGGAGCTTGCAATTTTAAATCAGCGGGATCCCGACTATACAATCTGGCGAAAGAAAGTAGGCTGGATATAATTCTTTTTAAGTAATGCAAAAATTTCGCCATCCACAAAGCGTCCTTTCTCAAAGAAATAGTCATGCAGGATTCCTTCTGAAACAAGGTTCATTTTTTCAAGCAACTTACGGGAAGCCAAGTTGTCAGGGTCGATAAATGCCTCTATTCGGTTGAGCTTATATTCCTCAAATCCGTAAGAAATAATGGTAGAAATTGCTTCTGTCATAATCCCCTGTTGCCAGAAGTCAGGATGAAGTTCATAGCCGATTTCTGCACGAAAGTGTTCGGAGGAGAAGTTATGGAAACCACAAGAGCCAATCAGCTGATCCGGATTGCCCTTCAGACAGATTGCCCAACGAATTGCTTTCTTTTGTTGAAAATTTTCCTTCCAATTTTTTACGAGCTCATAGGCCTCGTCCATGTGCTGAAAAGTTGGTAGATCAAAATATAGCGTTACCTCATCTTTTGAAAAATAAGAGAATAAAGCCTGAGCATCCGAATGTTGAATCTCACGCAAATAAAGACGTTTAGTCGATAAAATTGGGAATATATCCGATATCATGGACGTAAAAATAATAAAATATGTTTAATTGAAGAATGATGATGTGAATTTTCGACATTTTTTGTATGTTTGTCGAGCGATGACAATGCAACAGGAAAATATTAGGGAAGAAATTATCCTTTCGTCAATGAAAGTATTTGAAACATATGGTTTTACACGAGTTTCAATGCAGGATATTTCTAAAGCTTGTGGTAAAGGTCGTAGTACATTGTATTACTATTTTACGAGCAAAATGGATGTTTTTGATGCGATAGCCGAATGTTTATGTGAACAGGTATTCACAAAAGCAAAGGAAAGCTATAGTCGCGAAGCTTCTTTGGAGGAGAATTTGGTTGGCTTTTTGAGAGCGAAACTGCACCAGATTAATCTGATTACGAAACGTTTTCACCTTGCTTTCGAGGATATGAAATCAGATCCGGCTTTGATGGTGTCCAAGACACGTTATATGTTGGATGATGAAATTAAATTGATTCGTGATATGATCGGGATCGCTATTACCAAAGGGGAGATTCAGTTTTTAGAAGAAAAAGATATCCTCTTCCTCTCGGAAATGCTAGTAACGACTTCCCGTTGTTTTGAACAGGAAGTGTTGCTATTTGACCGGTTTCCTGATTTCGAAGCGCGGCTTGGTTGGTTAATCAGCATTTGTGTAAAAGGGCTAAGGTAGCTGTTTGATATCCAGGCATTAAAAATTGATGAGCATTTGCTCTTTTTTTAGCGTAGAGTTTCGACAAAAATACAAAATATGTCTATTTTGTAGTTGACTCAAAAAATAAGAATGCCTAATAAAAAATATGGTATAACATGATTTTAAATGCAAAAATAGGAAAGGTGACCAGAAAATTAACGGCACAAAAATACCTGCTCGTATTAGTAGAAACGGATGAAAAGATTCAGCCCGAGTCTACTGGTTTATTGGATGCAGCGTTTGATTGCTATGTATTGATACACCGTGAAATCGAACGTTTGGATGAATTGGCGCTTGCATTGGAAGGTATAAATAAAGAAGTGCGACTGGCGCGCAATTTTAATGAGCTGAAAGATAAAGGAATTGTGATCGGTGACTTGAATCAGCTCGCAGTTAAGATATTGAAATAAACTGTTTTATTGAAACAAATCTAAATATGTACAAAATTGTTTACTCCCTATCCCGCAAATTGAAATGGAAGGCCAGCGAGATCTATCAATTCTTATATCAGCGTTTTCCGGAGATCAAAAATATCGATTTATTGCTGGATGATCAGCAATTTTTACTTGTTGTCAAGATTAATAGCCGTTTAGAATTTTCAATTCTAAATATTTGCCAGCAACAAGGCCTTAAGATGCAGTTTGTCCAGGTAGAGGATGTCGATTAAAGATTTGTGAAAATCCAGTTCAGCGCATTGTTATAATGCATAAATTTACATGTCATATTTTTTGATTCAGGCTAGGAAACACTATAAATATAAGGTGTTCACTTCCAAGATCGAGGAAAGCATCGAAAATGGAATATATTGTGTTTTAAACCAAACTTTTTTTAGTACTAAGGGTTATTCTTAACTTATACGGGAGATAATTGGTCTTCCGGATTAGTTAACTAGGGTAGATTTTTATAACAGGTATAAATAATAATTAATTATAGATCATTATATTAATATGGGTACATTTTTAATAAAAGCTTTCGGAACTGAAGCGCCGACAACAGATTTAAAACAGCTGGAAATTCAGCGCCGTGAAGTAACAGCGGGAGATGTGGAGATTGATATTCTCTATTGTGGTGTTTGCCATTCCGATTTACATACTGCACGTAACGAATGGGGCGGGACAGTTTATCCAAATGTTCCCGGTCATGAGATCGTCGGACGGATCACTAAAGTGGGATCTGGCGTGACTAAATTTAAAATTGGCGATCTTGCCGGTGTTGGATGTATGGTGGACAGTTGCCGTGAATGTGAGAGTTGCAAAGAAGGATTGGAGCAATATTGTGAGAATGGAAATATCCAAACATACAATGGTCATGATAAACATCTGAACAAACAGACTTTTGGCGGATACTCAGAGCGGGTTGTAGTGGATCAGGATTTTGTTTTACGGATTCCTGAAAATTTGGACCTGGCAGCAACAGCGCCTTTGCTTTGCGCCGGTATTACAACTTATTCACCTTTACGGCATTGGAAAGTTGGTCCCGGACAGAAGGTAGGTATTGTGGGCATTGGCGGTTTGGGGCACATGGGAGTGAAAATTGCTAAAGCGATGGGGGCACATGTCGTAGTGATAACAACCTCTGAACGTAAAGTGGAAGACGCCAAACGTTTAGGTGCTGACGAAGTCATTCTGTCAACAGATCAGGAACAGATGAAAAAGAATGCCGGCACTTTACATTTTATTTTGGATTGTGTCTCTGCACAACACGATATCAACGCTTACCTGAGCCTATTGAAACGCGATGGATCACTCACGCTTGTGGGAGCTCCGGAACATCCGCTTCCTGTAGCCCCATTTAGCTTGATTCCTGCCCGCAAAAGTTTCTCAGGATCAATGATCGGTGGAATTGCCGAAACGCAAGAAATGCTGGATTTCTGTGGAAAGCATAACATCACTTCGGATATAGAACTCATACGGATGCAGGACATTAACCAAGCCTATGATAGGTTGCTTAAGAGTGATGTAAAATATCGATTTGTGATCGATATGGAAAGCTTAAAGAACTAGGGTGCAAACCGGACAGTGTTAAATTAAAGCAGCTCTAGGTTAATGCTAGGTTTAACACTGTCCAATTAATTTGTTTATCGTTTTGTGAATTTTTTGGTATCATGATATTGAATTAATTAGACGTGTAGCTATTTTGATGGCCTTGTCTCTATTTTTATGGAAGAAAGTAAAGTCGTAGTTTTTTGGTTCCGCAGGGATCTTCGTCTGGAAGACAATGCCGGATTATCCCGGGCATTGGCAACAGGACTCCCTGTGTTGCCGATTTTTATATTTGATGAAGATATTTTACAGCAATTGGAGGATAAATCGGATCGACGTGTAGACTATATCCATCAGGCACTGGAAGCGATAAACCAACAATTAAAGGATTTTGGAGCCACATTGAATACTTTCTATGGGAGTCCTTTCGCAATTTTTAAAACACTACATGAGAAATACAGAATTCATGAAATCTATTGCAATAGAGATTATGAACCTAAAGCAATCAAACGGGATCGCACAATATTTGAATTTTTTAAAGCAGCTGGTATTCCGTTTAAAGCAGTAAAAGATCAAGTTATTTTCGATAAAAATGAGTTGTTGAAAAACGATGGTAGCCCTTATACCATTTATACCCCGTATGCGAAAAAGTGGCGGGAAAAATTAACGACAAAAGATCTTCAACCGCTGGATCATAAAGGAGGACTTTTTGTACAGCAGGCTTATACGCCAATAATTTCGCTGGAAAAAATTGGATTTAAAAAGACAGATTTGACTTTCCATCCGCCACAATTGCGTGCACATATTATTAATAATTACGATAAATACCGAGATTACCCTGCCTTAGCGGGGACAACGAATCTTGGTATAGCGCTACGTTTTGGTACGATCAGTATTCGTCAGTGTGTGACCTTTGCCGGGCAACATAATGCGGTATGGCTGTCAGAGCTCATCTGGCGTGAATTTTTTATGCAAATCTTGTATCATTTTCCAAATGTTGTCAGCGAATCATTTAAAAAGAAATATGATGGTATTCAGTGGCGCAATAATGAAGAGGAATTTGAACGTTGGTGTAAGGGCCAAACGGGCTATCCTTTGGTCGATGCTGGAATGCGGCAATTAAATAGTACGGGTTATATGCATAATCGTGTACGCATGGTAGCGGCTAGTTTTTTATGTAAACATTTATTAATTGATTGGCGATGGGGCGAAGCTTATTTTGCACAAAAGCTCAATGATTATGATCTGTCTGCGAATAACGGCAATTGGCAATGGGCAGCGGGTTGTGGTTGTGATGCGGCACCGTATTTCAGGGTATTTAACCCAATCATTCAGGCTGAAAAATTTGATAAAAAGCAAGAATATAGTAGACAATGGATCCCTGAACTTGGGAGCGAAGCTTATCCCGAACCGATGATAGCACACTCTTTTGCTCGAGAACGTGCGCTAAAGACCTATGCGGCAGCATTGGATAAACGATGACTTAGGATAATCCAATCCCAACTTAACGATCGGTTCAGCTGGGATCGGGCTCCTTAGGACTAGATTTTTATTGCTCCAAAAAATCGGCAACAAATTTGTCGAATGCCTGTGGGTTTTCCGCCTGAACCCAGTGTCCGGCGTTTGGTATCGTTTCAAAGCTGACATTTGGAAATTGCTCTTTGATTTTGACTTTATCTTCAGGAAGAATGTAGCGCGATTTTTCGCCCGCCAGAAATAGCGTAGGACCGGTGTAAATACCAGCTTTTACACTTATTGTGATAAAATCCGCATATTTTTGCTGTAGAACATCTAGATTGAAGCGCCAACCCAGTTTGCGGTCTTCTTTAATATAAACGTTTTTTAACAGAAATTGAACCACTCCCGGATCATCAAGATAAGTTTCAAGTTTTGTCTGTACATCTTTCCTGTTGTCCATACTATTGATATCAACAGCACAGAGCGCATTGAAGATATCTTCGTGATGTGGTGGATAAGCTTTGGGGGCAATATCCGCAATAATCAACTTTTCAACCTGTTCGGGATGGTCAATGGCAAATTGCATGGCAACCTTTCCACCCAGAGAATGGCCCAATAAGAGAATTTTCTTCGACCCGATCGAAGCAATATAGTCGGCTAGATCCTCGACCATATCCTCAATGGACATGCCATCGCTGTGGAAACTTCGACCGTGATTGCGCAGGTCAAGCAAATGTATCTGTCTTTTTTCGCCAAAGCTACGGCCAAAAGATCCCCAGTTGTCTGCCATACCAAAAAGGCCATGCAGAACAACAAGTGGTGTTCCACCATTTTCTGCTCCGTATATTTTGCTGTGTAGTAATTCTTTCACGATATTTCTTTCTTTTAATCGAATTAATGTTGCCTCCAAAAGGCTATTCCTGGGGCTAAGATAACTAAAACATCTTTCCTTATCAAAATGGTAGTGTCGAGGATATATTTGGTAGTGGCCTCTGTTGTTGACCCGCTAATTTTGTCGTAACGAAAACATAATACTATATAAAAGATGAATACTACAGCGTTAATTGTGATAGACATTCAAAATGAATATTTTGAAAATGGCGGAATGGAACTTGTAAACCCTATCGCCGCAAGTGTAAATGCCGGAAAAATAATTAATCATTTTAGAGAAAGAGATGCACCGATTATCCATATTCAGCATATCTCTCCCGATCCTGCAAAAATGCCATTTTTTATAGCAGATACAGTTGCTGCTGATATCCACTCCAGCGTTAAACCGCTAGTGGGAGAGAAAGTGATCCAAAAACACTTTCCAAATAGTTTTAGGGAAACTGAACTCTTAGATTATCTGAAAAACAATCAAATTACTGAACTCGTTATTGTAGGTATGATGACGCACATGTGTATTGATGCCACAACGCGGGCAGCGGTTGATTTTGGTTTTGCATGTACAGTAATAGGGGATGCCTGTGCAACACGCGACCTGGAAATTAATGATGTTACGGTGAAAGCTGAGGATGTACAGCATGCCTTTCTCGCAGCATTAGAATTCTTCTATGCGCAGATTCAGACGACAGAAACATACCTGGCGCACAATTAAATGATCTCAGCTGACAGTTTATAGCAATGTTGCTTACTGTCAGCTTTTTTATAATTCGTAGAGATTATCGGCTCGGGACAACCGGTCATAAATCTTTTACCGAAGTTCCTTGATAAATGCACTGATGGTTTTGCCTGTCTGAGCCTTAAAAAAACGCATCAGGTGATTAGGCTCAGAAAAATTCAGATCAAAGGCAATTTCACTGATTGACTTGCCTGAATGTATCAGCAACTCCTGCACTTCAAATAATAATCGTTGTTTGAGTAATTGTGTCGCCGTGGTATTGAATTGTGCCTTAACAGCATGATTCAATGTGATCCGGCTAACGCCCATCAGTGCGGTATAGTCTTTAATCCGCTGTTTCTGTTGAATATGCTGTTCGAGTAACATCCTGAACTGATACGCAAAATTATTCTCAGGCTTTTGTATAGAAAGTCCATTCAATCGGGCATATTTTCGATTCAAGGTCTGGAGTAAATAATAAAGCAAAGAGCGTATAATATGTGCACTGTCTGCTTGTGTTTGAACAAGCTCTGATTTTATTTCCGCCAGCAGCGTATAGAATTTAGATAGATGTACATCATCAGCTGCTATTTTTACAGTATGGTGTGACTGATAGAAATACAGTAGGCGATACGTAAAAAGCTTATCTGCGAAAAATTCATTGAGAAAATCTTCCTGAAAAATCAATGTGGTAAATTCCAGATGCGTAGGATCCAGTTCGAAGGTATGTTTCTGAAAGGCGGAAATAAAAATAATGTTGTTGTCCGTTAATTCGATGACTTCCTGATTCAATCGCAAACGTCCCTTAGCCTTTTTGAAAAACAAAATTTCAAAAAAGTCTTTATGATAGGTCTCGCGATGTGTATAGTCCGTCTCCTGTTGATTTAGTACGTTTAATAGAAATTCAACACCGCATTCGCCCTTATGGAATTTTATTGTTTTCAATAGCAGTAAACTTTAAACATCAAAAGTACTAATCTTAAAGCTAAATTAAATAACGATTTATATGCACAATCTTACACCAATATAATTGAGCGAATGAACTTTATATAATTCATTTAACAGTGGGGATAAAAATACTTTTTGAAATAATTTCAGAATTTAGGTGAAAAGTGACGATAGTCACTTTTTTATTGAAAGAATTCATCGACCTTTATTATCGTAATCAAATACAAACTTAAATATAGATGTTCATCCCACTTGAATCGTTAGAACGTCCGCATCACACATTTTTTAAGCAAACTATTGCGTACTTATTGGAATAATCTAGTTAGTCCTACAAAAATATATTATTTGGGGGTTTTCTCGTCACGAGAGGCCCCTTATATTTTTTAAAGGATTCGGCGGCGGTATTTGTGCTTTTGTTCATGATCCATCCTTCCAGCTCTGATATCGTCGAATATATTTTATTTCTTTTTTGTCAAATTCCAAATCAAGACCATGATATGATTTTTTACACTGTTTAATCGGCTATTTTTGATTGCTTCAATAGAAGTTATTTTAAGGCCAACTCAACATAATGAAAAAAAAAGAGTACGTCATTTCTCTTAAAATGGAGGATTTGACGCGTGAGCTGCTGTTTCCGCAACGCAGCAAGGAATATANNTTATGGTGCTAGAGTCTACAAGTGACAATATGCATATTCAGCGCAATTGCCATTATCGTGCTTCTTTTTTTGGAGTATTGTTGGCTGAGGAGGGTATTTCCTATTATCGGGTGGGAGACTATGAATATGAGCTTCAAAAAGGCGACATTCTTTTTTGTGTCCCACAGGAGGTTTTCAAAGTCATTTACTTTTCCGCGGATGTCAGGCAAAAGCAAATTTTCTTTTCCATAGATATGCTATCGGATGCCGGCTTTAATTATCGGTCAAATGATATGTTAAAGAATTTCTCCAACAACCCCTCCTATATCATTCGTGGCGAGCAACACCTCTACAGAAGATTGGCATTTTATATTAAGGAACTTGCTTATCTCAATGATTTTAAGAATACGGTCTATTATAGTAATGAGATGATCTGGCATTATTTTTCTTTATTGATGTACGATATTGAGAACTATTCCAAAAACTTTCGGCAACAGGCAAGTTTTTCTTCCCGGGAAGAAGAGATTACGAGTGCTTTTTTTGCACTTGTCCGGGAATATTATGTCGAACATCACGACGTTCAGTTTTACGCGGATCGTTTATTTGTCAGTCGAAAGTATCTCACGAAAGTTGTCAAGAAAGCCATGTCGCGCACCCCAAAAGAAATTATTAACCAGGTACTCCTTATCGAGGCAAAAATTCTCTTAAAAAACTCGACAAATAACATCAGTCAGGTGGCCTGTTTACTTAATTTTTCAGATCAAACGGTTTTCAGCAAATTTTTCAAAAAACATACCGAAAGAAATCCCAGTGACTACAAAATGGACGACCTTTTTTAAGTAATTCTTGCTGTTCCAATAGCAATCCGAACAAAGGTGCTTTTACTGCGTACGATAGTAAAAGCACCTTTGTTTTTAGGGCCTGAGCTATCCTGTTTGGCGTCTTTTAAACAAATTTTGGCGTCTTTGCGCCGAATTTAGACTTCGGTTTTTTTGGACTTTTGCTACACATATAATTAAAAGCAAAATCCATTATGAAGCAAAACGTCGTTAAAAAACGCACCACGAACTTGTTTATTGCGCTGGTATTATTATCCAGCTGTACGGGTAAACGGCAGGGGGACGGATATCAGCAGGGACCTGCGGAGGTACTTTTTGATACTGTGACAACGGGCGATGCAACGATTCGAAATGAATATGCTAGTGCCATTGAAGGCCTTTCCAATATAGAAATACGGCCCCAGGTGAACGGTTATCTCCAGAAAATATTCGTAGATGAAGGGGACTATGTTCGCGCCGGACAGACGCTATTCAAAATTGAAGATCGGATCTTCCGCGAACAGTTGACCAATGCAAAGGCTGCATTGGCTGTTGCTGAATCAAATCTACTGACTGCTAAAATTGAATTAGATCGAAAAACGGAGCTGACCAAAAGCCGTATTGTTTCGGATATTCAGATGCAAGAGGCTCAGGCGAGCTATGCCGCCGCAAATGCGTCTGTGGCACAGGCCAGATCAGCGATAGCTTCGGCACAGATCAATCTGGATTTTTCGGTGATCAAATCGCCTGTGAATGGCTATATCGGTCGCTTCAACTATCGTTTGGGGAGTTTGCTGTCTACGACAAATCAGGAAGCCATTACAGTCGTTTCGGATAATCATCAGGTATATGCCTATTTTAGCTTGAGCGAACGTGATTTCGTGCGATTTCAACGTGAGCATACCGGAAGTACTGTGGCCGAGAAACTGCAAAATGCGGCGCCCGTTGCACTATTATTATCGGACGGACAAGAGTATGCTACAAAAGGGCGAATAGATGCCGTTGAAGGTCAGTTCAATAAGAATACGGGTTCGATTACCTTCCGTGCCAAATTTGATAATCCCAATGCTGCGCTGCGCAGTGGTAACACCGGAAAAATTGTGATGGTTCAACAATTGAAGGAAATGCCATTATTACCTATCGCGTCGACAGTGACCTACCAAGATAAGGTCTTTGCCTATACCGTCGATAAGGAAAATAAAGTCGTACAGATACCCGTGGCTATTTCAGGAAAATCTGAAGATAATTTTATCATTCGCGAAGGATTAAAACAGGGCGACCGTTATATCGCACAAGGATTCGAACGTCTGCAGCCCGGAATGCCGGTTACAGCACAAAAGCAAACTCAAAACAAAAAATAAAGCAGCAATTTCATGTTAAAAAAAATAATTAAACGACCGGTATTGGCCACCGTGATTTCTGTTTTATTGGTCATTCTCGGTGTTGTCGGTATGCTCAGCCTGCCCATTACCAAATTTCCCGATATTGCCCCACCTACTGTTATGGTGACCGCTGTGTATCCCGGTGCAAATGCCGAAACAATCGCACGTTCCGTCGCCCCACCCATTGAAAACGCTATTAATGGGGTTGAAAATATGGATTACATTTCATCAACGGCAAGCAATGACGGTACATTAAATATTACGGTAATCTTCAAATTAGGTACCGATCCGGATCAGGCTGCTATCAATGTTCAGAACCGTGTCGCGCAGGTGACCAACCAGCTGCCGGCAGAAGTGATCCAAAGTGGAATCACCACCTTAAAACGTCAAAATAGCATGATTGCGATGGTCACGCTGACAAGTAAAGATGGTACCATGGATGATCTCTTTCTCGAAAACTACAGCAAAATAAATGTAGTACCCGAGCTTAAGCGTATCAAAGGAGTAGGCGACGCAATGGTATATGGAAATAAGGACTACGCCATGCGCGTATGGTTAGATCCAAATAAACTGAATAGCTACAACCTGACACCAAGTGATGTGTCGCGCGCCATCCAGTCCCAAAATCTGGAAGCAGCTCCAGGTAGGTTTGGTGAGCAGAGCACAGAGGTGAAAGAGTACGTGATGCGCTATAAGGGGAAATTCACCGAACCTCGGCAATATGAAGATATTGTTATTCGGGCGCAGAACGATGGTTCGGTATTGCGTCTGAAAGATGTTGCCAAAGTTGAATTTGCAGCTTATAGCTATACCGTGGCATCCAACTATAACAAGAAACCTGCCGTCACCATGGCAATTTTCCAGATGAGCGGATCAAATGCCAATGAGGTACAAATTGCATTACAAAAGCGCATGGAAGAACTGCAGAAATCTTTTCCGGGAACGATGGAGTACAAAATACCATATGCAACCAAAGAATCACTGGATCAGTCGATTGACCAGGTCATTAAAACCTTGATCGAAGCCTTTATTTTGGTATTTATTGTGGTATTTATATTCTTACAAGATTTTCGTTCGACTTTGATTCCGGCCATCGCCGTTCCGGTTTCCATTGTAGGGACATTTTTCTTTATGAAAATATTTGGGTTTTCAATTAATATACTGACGCTTTTCGCCTTGGTACTCGCAATCGGAATTGTTGTCGATGATGCCATTGTTGTTGTCGAAGCCGTACATGCCAAAATGGAACGGCGAAAACTAAATGCCAAAGCCGCTACGATGTCTGCCATGGGGGAAATTTCGGGTGCTATTGTTTCGATTACGCTGGTGATGTCCGCAGTATTTGTCCCAGTAGCATTTATGGACGGTTCCACAGGTTTGTTTTATCAGCAATTCGCGTTGACATTGGCGATCGCAATTGTCATTTCAGCCGTAAATGCCCTGACACTGAGTCCGGCCTTATGTGCAATCTTATTGAAAACCCATGTGGATCATTCGCATGAAAATCATAAGGTTACATTCAAACAACGTTTTTTTGCCGGATTTAATGCGGGTTTTGATAAACTTACTTTTCGTTATGGAAAAGCAATTCTAACGATGATCAAACGCAAGTGGATCGCATTTTTACTTTTGGCTGTGTTTGGTGGCTTGTTTGCCTGGTACTCCATGAATACTCCAAAAGGTTTTATCCCGGATGAAGATCAGTCGTTTATCATTGTGACGGCCAACCTGGCTGCCGGAACGTCTAAAGACCGGACCACCGTGCTGATGTCCGATACCGAAAACAAGTTGATGGCGCATCCCGCAGTTCGTGAGGTAATCTCCGTGAATGGCTTAAGTCTATTTACCGGAGCAATGTCTTCCGCTGCCGGTACTTTCTTTATTCGCCTGAAAGCTGAAAAAGAACGTGGCGAAGTGCAGAATCTCGGAGCGATTATGGGCGAGCTGCAGGGGATGCTTGCGCAGGATAAACGAGCGAACTTTCTTGTATTAAACACACCTACGGTAGACGGATTTGGTAATTCGAGTGGTATGGAGCTGGTTTTACAGGACAGAACAAATGCGGAATTGCAAAAACTTGGCAACATATCCTATGGCATGATGGGCGCATTGATGCAAAGACCGGAGATTGCCATGGCCTTTACTACTTTTGATGTTTCCTACCCACAATACGAAGTTGCTGTGGACGAAGCGAAAGCCGCACAGCTCGGTGTGGCTGTTAGTGATGTACTTGGCGTTATGCAAGGATATTACGGCAGCATACAGGCTTCGGACTTTAATCGCTTCGGTAAATATTATCGTGTACTGGTACAGGCAACTCCGGAATCCCGGACAGATGAAAAATCATTGCAGGGGGTGTTTGTGAAAAATAACCGGCAGGACATGATCCCGATCAGTACGCTGGTGAGGATCCAACCCGTTACCGGCCCAGAGGTGGTGGAGCGTTTTAACTTATTCAATGCATCAAACCTTACGGTAATGCCGGCTCCGGGATATAGTACGGGGCAGGCGATGTCAGCTATCCAGGAGGTAGCCAAGCAGCTGCTCCCACCAGGTTATACCTTCGATTACAAAGGCATGAGCCGCGAAGAAAACATGGCGACATCACAGACTACAATAATTTTTGTGCTCTGTATTGTATTTGTTTATTTCTTGTTATCTGCACAATATGAAAGCTACATATTACCTTTTTCCGTACTGCTCTCCATTCCTGTGGGATTATCAGGCGTGTTTATCGGAATTGGTATGGCCGGAATTGCAAATAATATCTATGTACAGATTGCTATGGTGATGCTCATTGGGCTACTGGCAAAGAATGGAATTCTGATTGTCGAGTTTTCAAGCCAGCGCCGAAAAGCCGGAAAGAGCTTGATTGCGGCAGCGGTAGAAGGTGCAAAAGCGCGGCTAAGACCTATCTTAATGACGTCATTGGCTTTTATTACGGGAATTGTGCCGCTCGTTTTTGTTGTAGGACCTTCAGCAATGGGTAATCATTCCATTGGCTATGCTGCCATTTTTGGCATGCTGGTGGGGACAGTATTAGGGATATTCCTAACCCCTGTACTCTTTGTGGTATTTCAGTACTTCCACGAAAGATTGAATGGCCGTGAGCTGGATGAAAGTGAATGGGAGTACTAATTAAGGATGATATAATATGAAACAGATAAAAAGAAATTGCCAGTACGGTATGGTGCTGCTAGCGACTATCGCAGTGCTGCATGCCTGCCGCGTACCACAATACGCTGGGAACGAGATGAAACCGGTCGATCGTTATCGAAATCAGGAGGAGGTGCAAGAACGCGATAGTAGTATCGCAAAGATCTCTTATCGCGATTTTTTTAAAGACGAAATGCTCATTTCTCTTTTGGACAGTGCTTTGAAAAAAAATAATGATCTGAATGTTGCCCTGAAGCAGATTGAATTTGCTTCGGAAGGGTATAAGCAAGCCAAGTGGCTGAATGTGCCTTTGCTAAATGCAAATCTTGCCAATGTGGGGATTAACCGCCCTTCTGACAACAGCATGAACGGTATGATGGCCAGTCAGTTTATGGGACAAAAATATACCATGGATTATACATCATCCATTCAGCTATCCTGGGAAGCCGATATCTGGGGGAAATTGAAAGGACAAAAGCAGGAGGCCTTAGTGGATTTTCTTAAAACACAGGAGGCAGCGCGCGCGATTAAGACACGTTTGGTGGCTGAGGTCGTTCAAGGGTATTACAACCTATTGCTGCTGGATCGACAGTTGGAGATAACAAAACGTAATCTGGGATTTGCGGATAGCACGTTATTCATTCTCAATAAACAGGTTGAATTGGGGCTGACAAACATACTTTCCGTACAACAGCAAGAGGTGGCGCGGGATCAGGTAGCTAAACAGATTCCAGCAATTGAAGCCCGAATTCACGTACAGGAAAATGCATTGAGCATTTTAGTGGGTGAGGTGCCGGGGCCAGTAAAAAGAACTACCCGATTGGATCAGGTTCAGTCGCCGACCAATCTCTCGCTGGGGGTTCCTGCAAATCTGTTAAGCTACCGGCCGGATCTGCGCAGCAGCGAATTGGATGTCCGACGTAGCCTGGCCTCCATACACATCGCCCGGGCAAGTATGTATCCAAATTTAAATATCACTGCTCAGGGCGGATTAAATGCATTTAAAGCCAATAACTGGTTTAATTTGCCTGGCTCACTGTTTGCCGCAGCAACTGGAACTATCGTACAACCGATTCTGAATGGAAGACAGTTAAAAACACGTTTAGAACAATCAAAAATTACGAAGGATCAAATGGAACTGAATTTCAAACAGACGATGTTAAAAGCAGTCGGTGAAGTGTCCGATGCGCTGATTCAGCTTGAGAAATCAAACGAACAACTGGAGACTTCCAATCTGCAGGTAGAACGCTCCGCACAGCTCGTGCAGAACGCCTTGCTGCTTTATAAATTTAATGAAGCAACATATTTGGAAGTAATTGTGGCACAGACCAATCGCTTGCAGGCCGAACTGGATCAGGCTACGGTGAAATCACAGAAAATTAATGCCATAACATCCCTTTACCGTGCTTTGGGAGGCGGCTGGCTCTAATAGCAGCATCTTAATATACGAACGAAATGAAAACAATAAACATGCTGATTCTGATCAATCCAAGTCAAAATCGCCGCGAAACTGAAAAGATGGCCTACGCATGTAGTGCTGATCGGTTTATACTTGTTGATGCCGATCTGGATTTTGCGGACCAGCTAGCCTTAATCCTTGAAAAAAGAAGGCAAAAAGTGGCTATCATACCGCACTTGGAAGGGTTGGAACAGCTGTTTTCAACTGTGGAAGATTTTCCTTACAGCATCGCCGTGGAATACTATGGAGCAGGCATAGGTCGGTAATTTGAATTTAAATTATAAAAATAACGATGATGAGTTATATGCAACTTTTTGCGGTAGGTAGGGGAATTCTACTGCGACGGAAGGAACTTGAAACCTATATTTTTTTACTGGTTCCGACAGTGATATCCATTTCTTTTAATCTAGATGACAAGGTATTCACGATGATGGTGAAATCAACAAAAAAAGTAGATGAATTGATTATTCGTCTGATGGAGCAAAAAAAGTTGAAAATAAGTCTTTTGGACTTTGAAGAGGAGCCTGCCAAAAAAGGCGTTTTTTAGAAAAGTTATTCCGGAAAGATATTGATCTTAACGATCTTAGGAAATATCTTTCCGGATATAATGCCTAATTGAAAATACCATTCTCCGCCGTTAAAATCACTGGAGCGCCATCTGTAATCATAATGGTATGTTCATGTTGTGCCATGTAACCGCCTTTGTCACCAACCATCGTCCAGCCATCATTTAATTCAGTAGCGTAAGTGGAAGAGGTGGAAATAAAGGTTTCGATAGCAACAATTGAATTTTTCTTAAACCGTCTCTGGTCAAATCTATTCTTATAGTTGAGCAACTCATCTGGCTCTTCGTGTAGACTACGTCCGATGCCATGTCCACCTAGATTTTTGATCACTTTATAACCTCTCTTTTTTGCTTCTGTTTCCATTAGCTGGCCAATGTCCGCAATTTTAACACCGCCACGGATATTTTTTATGGTTTTTTGAAGTATTTCCTTTGAAGCGTCTACCAATTTCTGATGGTTATGAATATCCTGACCGATTACAAAAGAAGCCCCGTTATCAGCCCAAAAACCATCCAGCTCAGCCGATACATCAATATTAATAAGATCTCCTTCCTGTAATAAACGGTCCGCAGCAGGAACACCATGACAGAATTCGTTGTCTACACTGATACAAGTCCAGCCCGGGAAATTATAGGTCAACGCTGGCGCTGATTTGGCACCATATGCAGTTAATATCTTTGCGCCATATTCATCTAATTCTTTGGTTGACATGCCTACCTTGGCATAATCGCACATCGCTTTAAGCGTTTTGGCGACTGCCGCACTCGCTTTTTGCATTCCGGTCAATTCGTTCTCGTTGGTAATAGACATTGCGCTTTTTTTGTGTTTTTGCTTATTGAATTAAAGATAGACAAAGGTCTTAAAAAAAATTAGATAATCCCATAAAGAAAAGCAGGGCTAATGATTGCAAGAGGAATTACGGGAGTTTTGGTATAAGAAAGGCCTGCTTTCGTATAAAATCTCAACTGGCGATAGTTTTAAATGATAGATTTGTGATAAATCTCGGATGAATATAAACTGAGAAGCGATCGAATTTTGGGTGCAATTTTAAATTTATAACATGAAAGCGAAGCAGATATTGATTTTTAAAAGCTCTGTGAGAACAAAGGAGAAGAAGACCTTTCTGATGCAGCTGCTAAAGCTCCATCTACCGCAGATACAGTCGGCTACCTTGGATCTGGATGATGAAGACGCCATCTTTCGGGTAGAAACAGAGGACTGTTCCGTAGATCTATTGACAGCTTTGTTGCATAGACATGGTATAAAAGTTGATTTTTTGGACCGCTTTGTCCTTGCTTAGCTCTATTCAGATCGCTGTACAGATGAATTTTACAATAGCCCGCCTGTATACTGCTTAAAAAATAGCTCACGATAGATGTCGCCAATCGGGATTTCGAACTTGTCGATGTATATCGTATGGTTGTCAAAAGAATCAATAAAGGACAAATTGATCAAATAAGATTTGCTGACCCGAACAAATATATGGGCCGGTAGTTTTTGGTGAATGGTTTTTAGATTCATTGCTGTAATCAGTTTGTTGGTACGGGTATAGATGACCACATAATCTTTGAGTGCTTCAATAAATCGAATATCGCCAAATAAGATTTTATAGTATTTTCGATCCGATTTGATAAATACAGCATCTTCATTTGCATCTTCAAAGGTGTTTTGATTTTCTTTTAAATTGAGCAGATTTTTATAGCTAAACGCTTTATCAATTGCCTTGACCAGGCGATCTTTTTTTATTGGTTTAAGCAGGTAATCAAGTGCATCCAGCTCAAACCCCCGCAACGCATATTGGGCATAGGCTGTCGTCAGTATCACCAGGACATCTTTCGGTAAGGCCTGTGCAAAATCCAGTCCGTTGACGGTGGGCATCTCGATGTCCAGAAAAACAAGGTCAACAGATTCAGTTGCGAGATATTCCTTGGCAGCTAAGGCATTGGAAAACTCGCCGAGGATTTCTATAGATGAAATTTCTTCGACCAGATTTCGCATTTCTTCCCTTGCTAAGGGTTCATCATCTACAATGATACAATTCATAATGGAATTTTTAATTTTACCTGATACAACAGGTCCTTTTTTGATATGTTAAGTTCGTAATTATTGCCATATAGCAAATCAAGTCGTCTTTTGGCATTGACTAATCCCAATCCACCGTATTTAGGATTAGTAGTCGAAAAATTTGGATCACTCGAATTTTCACATTCAAAACAAAGTTGCCCATCGGTCTGTGTAAAGTGAATGGCAATAAAGGTATTTTCATTGTGTATATTGACACTATGTTTAATCGCATTCTCGATAAAAGCGGTAAAAAGATGTGGCGGCAGAAAAATACTTTGTTTTTCGAGTTCCGCGGCACAGGAAAGTGAGGTTTTCAAATTATCCCGGCGTATTTCCTCAAGTTTTAGAAAATTGAAAATAAAGTTTATTTCGGATTTTAAGAGTGTTTTATCTGCATCATTTTCATACAGTTGGTACCGCAGAAAATCGGATAGTTTGATAATAACCTCGGTGGCCATACTCGGGTTTTTCCGAATCAGAGCCTTCACATTATTGAGCATGTTAAACAAGAAATGTGGCTGAATCTGGTTCTTTAATGCATTTAACTCCGTTGTAAGCGCCAAGTTTTTTAAATCTGAAATGCGTTTATTGTCTTCGATCCAACGTTTAAAAAGTTTAAACGTAGTGGTGGTCAAAATGATGGGAACACAGATAAAAAGACCGCTCACAAAACTCATGGTATTGGTTCGTTGCCTTTCAATTGCCGGAATATGGATGCTAAAGATATAGATTGCGATCTGCATGACAACAAGCAGGCTCGCTGTCACCAGCAAAATGAGCAATACCGTGTAGATTTCATATTTTCCCCTGAAAAAAAACTGTGGTATCAATACGTACATATTGATATAGAACATTGCGACGAAAACCGTCCAAAGCGCCAGGGAGAAGTAGGTCTTATAATTTCCTAAAAATTGTGCATTTGTATTGGCATTGGCAAAAAGAATAAGCAAACCAATTAAGAACAGACCATGTCGTAAAAATCTGAATTTCTTTTCCGTTAGGTAGCGTAAAACAATACGGTTGTTGCAGTCTAGCATATTGATCTGGTTTATTGACCCTGATTTCGCAAATGTAACTTTTTTTGTTTCAAAATGATTTTGTTTTATATGAACACTGCTTTTTTTTATACCAAAGTGAAATCGGTAGGGAGAATGGATAAAAGCTGTTTTAAAGCTGCCCACCTTTCGTATAAAATATTGACCTTTTTGTATAAAAAATAAAATGAGCGTTTCCGATTGATCTATTCTTGTAACACGTCGGCTGCTCCGTTCTAATTTCCGAAAGAGCAGTTTTTCGGGTTTCCTTTAATTGAAAAAGAATAGATAAAAAAAACGAATATCCACATGAAAAAGAACCTGGTGTTGCTTGGGAGCTTTGCTCTTGTATGCAGCAGTTCCGCACAGACCAAAGATAGTATTCCGCAAAAAGTACAGGCCATTGTAGCCGACAAATTTCCTGCAGCGCGGGTGCTAAATCTAAGTTATGAATATAATGGCGGTTACAAATATTCATCCAATGTTAAAGGGGGCGTCATTACGCGAGGTAAGGTAGAGTCACTCCATCAGGCTGGCGGGAGCTTGAATGTCAATTTTTTAAACCGGCGTAGCTGGACGTTAGGTACTAGCCTTGGTTATCAGTATACTTCATTCAATGTACAAGAATCAGATTTAAGCACGCAGCCGCAAAAAATGCGTAAACAGGATTTCCATTACCATTATGAATCACTTAATTTTTCTTACTTCTCAAAATTATTTGGAAAAATGGTTATTTATTCCGCTAGTTTCATGACGGATGGAAGCGATAAGGGGATTGAACGGATGCGTGGGATATTGACAGGAACATGGGTATTAAAAGCAACTCGGGATGTACAAATGACAATCGGCTTACTTGGGTTTATTGATCCTGCGGCAATTATTCCTGTTGTTCCTACCTTCACCTATAAGCAGCAATATCGCGATGGGTGGATGATAGATGTGCTATTACCCAAGGGCGCCTACGTCCGAAAAACAATGTTGCGAAATGGTCGCCTTTCTCTGGGGGCAGATCTCAGCACGACGACATTCTACCTCAATGATTTTTGGGAATCAGACAAGGTCTATACCTTTAGTCAGATGGAGATCAACTCAGGATTGACCTACGAACATAATTTGGGAAGATCGTTTATTGCAACGCTCAAATCTGGTATGAAGAACATTCCGAGATCAAGGATATTTGAAAAAAGTGAACGGCAAAATAATTATGTATGGGAAGCTTCTGCGGACCCGTCGTTTTATGTCAATGTTGGACTTTCTTTTAATCCCTTTGCAAAAAAAAGACGTTAGGGCAGGGCTGATTATCGGCAAGGGAATTTGACGGGATTGTAAAAAGATTTACTCAGTTTCTTGGATTATTATGTTGTTTTAGTGTTTGAACATTCAAATATTTGCTATATTTATTTTATAAATAGAAATTAAAATAAGGTTAATTGTATGTATACTGCTTTCCGGATTTAATTTCTTTAATCAAATTTAGGTGATACTAAGCCTGTAACAAGGCATTTGAATAAATAATAGAGCAAAAAAAGAAAAGAAAATGGCATTATTAGAAACCCTTGAATGGCGTTATGCGACCAAAAAATACGATTCAACAAAGAAGGTTGATCAGAAAGACGTAGATAAAATTATCGAAGCAGCACGTATGGCACCGAGCTCCTCGGGATTGCAACCTTTCCGTGTCGTGTTGATTACAGATCAACAATTGAAAGAGCAAATTGTACCTGTAGCTTGGGGGCAACAAATTATTGCAGAAAGCTCTCATCTTTTGGTTTTTGCGGCATGGGATAAATACACAGATGAACGTATTGATGCGACGTTTGACCAGATGAATAACCATAGAGGTTTACCATTGGATACAACTGATGATTACAAAAATAAATTAAAAAGTATGTTTGCTGCGCTTACGGAGGAACAGCAGGCAGCGCATGCAGCGAAACAGGCTTATATTTCTTTTGGAATGGCCATCGCGCAAGCTGCGGAATTGAAAGTGGATGCTACACCAATGGAGGGATTTTCCAACGGGGAGCTGGATAAGTTATTGGGATTAGACAAATTGGGGCTAAAAAGTGTTGTTCTGCTACCCTTAGGTTACCGTTTGGGTGAAGAGGATTGGTTGCTGAAATTGAAAAAATTTAGATTGCCTAAAACTGAGTTTTTGATTGAACTACCTTAATAGCACGAATTTAAAGTGCTATAACAAGGGCAAGATTTAATTGTAATCTCTAACAATACACAAGAAAGGGGCTATNNATAGCCCCTTTCTTGTGTATTGATGCCTCGTTAACGGAGCAAATTAAAATTGATATGCGACACTACCTAGGATGTTTCTAGGCATTTGAGGATTTACGGTAGTCCAACCTTTGAAATAGGTTTGGTTGGTCAGGTTGTTTCCTTTTACCGCAAATTCAAAATGTTTATACCAGTAGGAGAGGCTTGCATTAAATAGTGTATATGATGGTAGTGAAAAAATACCTGTAGGTACACTGTTGGTAATCAGATTTTCACTGGCATAATTCAATCCCGCCCCGATACCGAGACCTTTGAGTGTTCCTTTTTGTAGAATATAGTTGGCCCATAGGTTCGAAAGATGTTTTGGCCCAGCTTCTGTTGGACGTAAATTATTCACATTTTCAGCAGCTTTTGTCGTTTTGCTATCATTAAAACTATAACTAAATATAACATTCAGGCCTTGGACCGGAGCAGCTGTTAAATCAAAATCTATTCCCCGGCTTAAACGTGTACCATCTTGAATGGTAATATTGTAGGACTCCCCATCAATAACTCTTGCTTCAGAGCGCAACATATTATCAACGGTAATGTCGTAGTAGCTTGCCGTTAGACCAAGTCTATCGTTGAGCAGATTAAATTTAACCCCGGCTTCCCACTGTGAGGCCTGCTGTGGTTTAAAGTCCCCGGATATACTCGGATGAGGTTGTACGACAGGAGCAACATTCTTGAATCCATTTTGATAATTGGCGAAAAATGAGACTTTATCTTTGATAAATTCATATACTAAACCTGCACGTGGAGAAAATGCGGTTTGATTGAAAGCTCCTGTCGTGGTGTCTTTGTCGAAATTATAAGTTCCCTGATTGTCAAAGTAATCCATACGTAAAGCAACATTCAGATGTAACTGTGGAGTGAGATCCAAAACATCGGAGACATAGGCGCCCAAGACCTGATTACGGCTTCTCGTATTTGTTTCGGCTCCTGTTGAAGCAGCTATTGCTGCATCGATATTAGCCGCATTGAATCTAGCATATCTTGGATCATCAAAGGAGGTATTGAGCTGATCAAATAAGATATAAGGCGAATTATGACTTTCTGCTTGTTGGAAAAGATAGTCGACGCCGGCGAGCAGCCTGTTTCGAAGTTCCCCGAGATGAAAGTCCCCGACAAAATTTTGCTGTGCATTGAAATTGCTGGCGGTGTAGTTCTGGTCAGCGACATAGCGATTGATCAATGTATCGTTATTCGCCTGGAGATACATGACATATTGAAAATAACCGTCTGATTTACGTCTATTGTAATTTACCGTTGTATGGGAGGTCCATTGTTCGTTGAAACGGTAGGTGACGTTGCCCCGTACATTCGTGGTAGGATTTTTAAAGGTCACGTCGTCATTCGTATACGATTTACCGAAATCAAACTGTAGTTCATCGGGCGTCCTCGCAAATAACTGGCGTGAACGATTGAGAAAAACCATTAACGGATTGGTTGCCTTGTTTTGAAAGAGTTCGAAATCCAATTGGATGTCAAGTTTTTCACTTGGCCGATAGAGAAATGAGGGGGCGATAAAAAATGATCTGTTGAAACCCGCGTCCTGATAGTTGCCGACATTTGTAAGTGCTGTATTCACACGGCCTAGAAGCTTTTTATCCGCGGTTAGTGGACCATATACGTCCGCTGTGAGACGATGCTGTGCATAACTGCCCAAAATATAATTGACACGACCACCGACAGTATCCAATGGCCTCTTGGTTATATTGTTGATTAGTCCGCCAAATCCAACTGCCGCTCCACCATAAAGTGAGCCCGAGGGCCCTTTGATTACCTCAATGGATTCAAGATTGGCTGGGTCTGGACTGGTGCTGGCGATGCCCACCACACCGTTAACCATTGCAGTCTGCGTGCTAAAACCTCGTAATGTGTAATAGGTGACACCATCACCTGGTCTTCCTGTTGAAGCCCATAATTTGTCAATACCCGAAACGTTCGCCATAGCATCGTCGTAATTGGTGTTAAGCTGGCTTTTTAATAACTCTTTAGTAACGACGGCGTATGATTGGGAATTTTCAAGGTTGTTGAGCGGCATTTTAGAGACGTAAATGCTTTGTTTACGGGTATATTTATTGGATCCATTTCCATTAATAACAATCTCTTGTAGGGTAGATTGGTTTTCGTTGAGGTAAATATCTGGAATCCGGTTTTTGTCTTCTACAATTTGGATTGTACGGGTCAAAGACTGTAAGCCCACCGCTGATATCTCCAGTCTTGCTTCACCCGGCTTTAAAGATTTAAATTGGTATGAGCCGTTGGTTCTCGTTAACACGGTGATGTCCTGTGGGTACAATTTTACCGTAATACCCGAAATAGGCTTTCCATCGGAGGAGAAAATTTTACCGTAAATTTCGGCTTTGTGCTGTCCTTGGGCAAGTAGGGTGCCCGGAATAATCAACAGGAGGTAGATGATAATTTTATTCATGTTGGCTTGTAGTCTTAATTAGATTAATTATAAACAATGCAAAGGTATTACTCCTGTGATATTTTTCAAAGTATTATTTATTTAATTTTTGCTCCCATATCAGTACGCAGATCGGCGACTTAGCTGTTTCCTAAAATGAATAATGGCCAAAGAGCGTGCGAAAAATCTCTTTGGCCATTATTGGCTCTTTGTAAGAATTAAAGTTTTATCGGTAGCGCAGATGTCTGCTATCAATCTTTGCACTAATCGGATATACATCTTTATAAATATCAATTCCCGTTTGTGCCAGTGGTATTCCGGCCATTGTTGTTTCAGACCCTTGGATACGGATATTCTTTTTATGATCTATACTGACTGTTGCCCAGATAGGATCCTGATAGACCAATGTTCGTTTTAAAATACCATGTTTTTTATAGAAATCCGCATCAAACGCTTTGCTTTCAAATGTATCACCCGCCCAGTAATAGGAGGCACTATTGATTTGCACATAATGAATGCCATTAATCTCGTTGTGATAATTGAGATGATGATGGCCAGTAAGAACAAGTAAAATTTTATTGAATCCAGCTTCAATATTCATCTGTTCCAATAGATACCTCACTGCCATGCCATTTTCAAGTCCGCCGTCTTCGTTGTCCAAGCCTTGATGACAAAAGATGATAACCCGCATTTTAGTATTTCGAATATCTTTTTTTAACCATTCCAGTTGTTGTTGACCGATACTGCGGGGATAACCTTCAATTTTTTTTGTCAGGCTTTTCTCGTTACCATCCAGGATGACAAAATGAAAGCCTTGTTTATCAAAGGAATAGTAAGGTGCGGGGCTATTCCAAAAATCGGTGACCTGTTGTTTTGTGAAGCCGCCGTCTGTATCGTGATTGCCGATTACAAAGTGCCTTTCCCCTGTAAAGCCATCCCAAATAGCCATTAATTCTTTATTCTTAGCCTTTGGAAAACAAAAGTCGGCCAAGGAAATAATAAAGTCGGGGTTTTCATTTTTCATTGCTTCGATAAAAAGTTTGGCCCGACGTAAACCATCGTGCATAAGATCGTGATGAAGATCTGCAATCACGCCAAATTTAATGCCCTCAGCTTTGAACACATGGTCTGTTGTCGACGCGATAGACGTACTGGCAAGACTCTTGTTGACTAATATGCTGCCTAAGCCTAAACTTCCCAGTTGGATAAATTTTTTTCGGTTGATCATACTTTTTTGGTAATACAGATTTAACTAAATGCTGCCTAGCTGAATCGTTTGGCCTTTTTTCAATTTAATATATTGGATATCATTGTTTTTTGATAACTGTTTTTTACTTGACAGATCCTGAAGATCTGTCTTTTCAAAAATCCGGAAGACACCATTCTGACTGGCAGTTACACGCAATGATGTTAGTTTTCCGCCGTTCTTCTCAGCACTGACAATAAACCCACCCGCAGTTCTCAGATTTTTAAAGGATACGTTTTTCCAATCCTCAGGCGTGGCCGGAAAAACTTCGATATAATCATTTTTGCTCTGAATTAATAATTCGTGAATACCCTGTGCGAACGCAAAATTACCCTCCAGCGTAAAAGGGCGATAGGTAAAATCAGAATACTGTCCCCCATTTTGGTCACCGTTTAAGTGAAAGGAATTTATGGAACAAAAATTATGGGCAAATTTCTGTAAGTTCACAACAGCCTGTTTACTTTGTTTTGCTCTTGCATGGAGACAAGCCATCCAGGAAAAGGAATAGCCCACCCAGGCCCTTGTGCCCAATTGCTCTAAATGGGAAAGCGATTTTTCGATCAACGATTTGTCCCGGGCGTTGTTGATGTCAAGTATTCCCAATGGGTAAATAGCCATATAGGGTGACATGTGTCTATGGGAATGTTTCATCGGTAGGTCGACTGCGACTTGCAGGCCGGTTTCATCCGTCGCAAAATTAGGCAATTCGGCACTGTATCTAGCCCATTCTTTAGCTGCTTCGGGTTTACCATTTGCGTTGCTGACCTCTGCGGCGATATCGAATAGGTAATGTGCCAGGCTGAGATCAAAATTTGTCCAGCGCTCAAACCAGGCCTCCCTGCTGTTGTCATTGTATTCCGGACTACTGCTTAGGGGGAGATAACGCTTCCCATCTTTGAGATAAGTTATATTTTTTAAGTAGGTTGCCGCTTCAGTGATATAGGGGTAAGCTTTCTCTTTTAAGAAATTGCGGTCCATTCCATATTTCCATTGCCAATAAAAATGTTGGGCTGTCCATGCACTGACTGTGGGAGATAAGGAGTATTGGATCCAGCCACCCATCGGGTAGCCATTCAATGTCAGCACACCCGGAATATTTAATCCGTCGACTGCAAAGTATTGCCGGGTATAGGCAAGATTCTTCGGCCTGATTTTCCATAACCAATCCGTATAACTTTGAGCCGCATCCATTCGGTTGGCGGTGTACGCTGGCCAATAGCTCAATTGCGTATTGAGATCGTTATGAAAATCCCCTTTCCAGGGTGGTAAGCCTCCGTTGTCGGCGGTCCAAACGGCTTGAAGTGTAATCGCTGGCGCACCTTGGCGTGCCGTAGCTCCTAATTTATAAAGTTCCAGGTAATATTGCCTTTCGAGGTCTTTTTCAGGAATGGAAATAGTCGATTTAGACCAATAGTTTGCCCACCAGGAGATATGGCTTCTTTTTGCGGTTTCATACTGTTTGATCGAAATGGGTTGTACTTTGGCTTTTTGATCGTTACTGATGGTCCAGTAGCCTATAAGCTTGTTCGGAGATATTTTTTTCCACTGCAATACAACCTCAAAAAAATGATGATCATAGGTTTCCTGATGCAGTACCTGAGCGTTTTCGGTTTTAACAATGTTCCCTTGTTTGTAACCCAGTCTGGTTAAGCTCTGGCCATCAACTACGCTTTTTTGCTCATCGGCCTGTGTGGTATTTTCGTATTGATGTGGGACAAGCTGCGGTGCAAGATCATCGATGTTTTTACCCGTAATTTCGAAGTACCCCATTGGTCTGGTGGCATGTACATAAGTAATAAGGGTTTTTCCATCGTCAAATTTCAATGTATGTACCGCACTTTGTAGATCCAGTACATTGGAAACGACGTTTCCGAATTTTGCTGCATCAAAGATCATCGCCGCTGCCGGAAGTTTGGTCGGATAAGGGGAGCGGTCATAGGGGGAATCCCCCCATTGTTGAGCTGCCTGATAGCTGTTGTTTTGTAGCTGTTGCTGTACCCATTTAAAATCACGTTTTTCTATCTCAAATGCTTTGCGTTCATCCCAAAGATCCGCCCGATCCAGAGATAAGCGGATGGTATTGTCTTTTTTCCAGATTAACGCACCCAACTGGCCATTGCCTAAGGGGATAGCCTCATCCCAGCGAGTTGCCAGATTCGTAAAATTAAGATTGTAACCGGTGGATGGCTGTCCAACAACCAGACCGGTCATGAGAAATAAAAGAATGAGATAGCAGTATTTCATAATTTATATGGATATGGTTTACAAATTTAGTGCTCAACAGCACAAATAGCTGACACTATTTAGGCTTTTTTAGAGCTTATTTTGCCTTTTTTGTTTCCGGCATGCCGTCTAGCAACTTTGCCGTCAAAAATGGCTGAATGCGGCAGTATTGCTAATTATTGGTTAGAAACGCGGATCAAATGGATCGAGTCAATAACGCATGTCATCCGAACTCCAGATTAAAAGTAGATAAAGTGATCGCTTCTTAAGTTTCCGTAACTAAAATGTTATCCATGGCTAATGAAGCCCAAATGGCGCTAACAGCGGCAAAAATAGAGAATGTATTGGGAGGAGGTAATATAGTTTATGTTTCTGTTAATCTAGTTTTAGTTTATCCCGTCGTTCTTCTTTAATTTTACTAACGTTAGCTATCAATGCCTGTTTCGGCTCGCTGATACGTATTCCACTAGCTCAAGCATTGGAATAGCTGCACAACAATTATAAAATAAACCTAATAACAGAATAATATTGAATAGACCTTATTGCTATGAATAGAAAATTAATGGTGTTAGCATTATTGGCCTTAATTATCGCCTGCTTTACAATATTTACATTTGGTAAAGAAGAAACAGTAGACTTTAGTGCAGATGTCAAACCGATATTAAATAAACATTGCATTGCCTGTCATGGTGGAGTGAAGAAAAACGGGGGGCTTAGTTTTCTTTTTGAAAATGAAGCTTTTGCCAAAGCTGAGTCTGGCAAACCGGCAATTATTCGGGGGGATGCGGAGCATAGCGAGTTTATGAAGAGATTGGTTTCTGATGATCCTGAATTGCGCATGCCTTATAATGCGCCAAAACTGAACGATGAGGAAATTGATATTTTAAAAAAGTGGATCGACCAAGGTGCAAAGTGGGGTAAGCATTGGGCTTATACTTTACCCGAAGATGTCGAAGTGCCGAAACCATTTTCCCTGGCAGGACTTTTTGGCATAAAACCGAAAGGGGTGAATAACAACATCGACTATTTTGTGCAGGCCAAATTAAAGAACAAGGAGCTCTCTTTTTCGGATGAAGCCGATAAGAGCACTTTGTTGAGAAGACTTTATTTGGACCTCATCGGCATACCACCGACCTTAGATGAAATCAGCGCATTTATCGAGGATGACAGCGATGATGCCTATTCCCGTAGAGTTGATAGCTTATTGGCTTCCTCTAAATACGGTGAAAAATGGGCTAGTTGGTGGCTGGACATGGCACGCTATGCCGATACCAAAGGATACGAAAAGGATGGGTCACGTAGTATCTGGTCCTATCGGGATTGGGTGATCAAAGCCCTGAACAAAGATATGCCATACGACGAATTTACCATTGAGCAGCTGGCAGGAGATCTTTTGCCTCAACCGACCAAAGATCAGCTTATCGCGACGGCTTTCCACCGGAATACCATGAATAACGATGAGGGCGGAACGGATAGTGAGGAGTTTAGGATGGCGGCTGTCCTGGACCGTTTAAATACCAGTTATCAGGTATGGTTAAGTACAACATTTGAGTGTGTGCAATGTCATAGTCACACCTATGATCCTTTTAAATTTGAGGAATATTATAAATCGCTGGCATTTTTCAACAACACGCGAGATGAAGATACACAAGGTGATCATCCAAAACTACGTTTTTATACGGCACAGGACGAAAAACGTGTCGATAGCATCAAGCATTGGTTGACAGCCAATGAGGATGGAAATGCGGTAAAATCTGCGGATCTGTTCTTACATACGCTCGAGCCTAAGATTCATGCCCATTATAGCGATCAGATTGTAAACGGTGCTTTGTATGATACAAAATGGCTTGGTGTACGCAGCAGTGGCTCAGCCCGTTTAAAAGCAATTACCCTGGATGGTAAAAGGCAGCTCTTCATGAATTTCTGGACAGATGCAGTTGGCGGAAAAATGGAAGTGCATCTCAATAAACCTAATGGGCCTCTGCTAGCCAATATAGATTTACCCAAAACCTCGGGCAGACAGGTTATTCAGGCAGCGATAGCGCCGACAAGCGGTGTACACGACCTTTTTCTGGTATTTAAGAATCCGGCAGTTGCAGCTGGTCAACCGATTTGTATGATTGAATGGTTTGCTTTTCGGGAGGACTTTCCGGTTGGAAAACCCTCCGAAAATCTCAACCTTCAGCGAACTTTTCTCCAGCTTGTCAATCTGCAGCCCGAAAGTGTGCCCATAATGATTGAAAATCCGAAAGAAATGCATCGGAAAACGAATGTATTCATCCGGGGTAACCGGCTGTCTCTGGGGGCAGAAGTACAGCCCATGGTGCCTGAATCGCTCAATGAATTTCCAAAAGGTGCTCCCCGAAATCGCATGGGATTTGCGCAGTGGATTGTCAGCAAAGAGAACCCATTAACTGCGCGGACCTTGGTTAACCGTGTTTGGGCACAGTTGTTTGGCCGCGGACTGGTAGAGCCATTGGGTGATATGGGGACACAGAGTATACCGCCAATTCACCGTGAATTATTGGATTATCTGGCCCTGGATTTTATGAACGGAAAAAAATGGAGCATGAAAAAATTGGTCCGTGAGATTGTCCTTTCAGGTACCTATAAGCAGGCTTCAACGCTAAATGGTGATAAAGTGGAAAAAGATCCGCAGAACTATTATTTGGCGAGAGGGCCGCGGTTTAGGCTTTCCGCGGAGCAGATTCGGGATCAGGCGCTAGCCGTCAGTGGCTTNNAGCAATAAAATGTATGGACCGAGTGTCATGCCCTATCAACCGGATGGGGTGTGGATGACCGTATACAGTGGTGAGTCCTGGGTCAAGAGCGAAGGGGAAGATCAGTATCGACGTGGCGTTTATACCTTTTTGAAACGCACGAGCCCTTATCCGTCCTTTGTTTCCTTCGATGCATCCAGCAGGGAGGTATGCCTGGTTGATCGCATACGGACAAATACGCCGTTGCAGGCTTTGGCCACCCTCAATGACCCCGTGTATCTGGAAGCGGCAAAGCATTTAGGAAATATCATGCTGCAGGAAGGAAAAGGAGATACAAAAAAGAGCATCAGTGCCGGTTATCGAAGGGCAATGCTCAAAGAAGCCGATTCCAGGAAGATCGCCGACCTTGAGGAACTCTACAAAAAAGCACTCTTGGAATTTAACAAAGCGCCAGCATCTGCAGCGAAATATCTGGGCAGCGATTTGGCAAAGGAAAATACAAAAACAATATCATCCAAAGCTGCTTATATGTTGGTTGCAAATGCATTATTGAACCTGGATGAATTTTTAACGAAATCCTAGGGGAGAGATTCAAAATACATGCTGGTAATAAAACCCCGAGGAGCTGAATCAACCGGGAATCGTGATAAACAATAGATATGGTAGAATTGGTGCCATGCAAAAAGAGCTACATGAATGAAAGATCTGAATAAATTAATAGAAGAAGCACAGCAATCTGAATTGAAGGCTGTGACAAGAAGACATTTTCTAAAAGATTGTGTTGCTGGTATTGGCGGCATTGCATTGGGAAGTCTTTTGGCAAGTTGCGGAGGATGGAACACATCCGGATCAAAAGGCAATTTGGATCTGAATGCTTTAAATCCGTTGATTCCCAAATCGCCCCATTTTCCCGGTAAAGCCAAAAGTGTAATCTATTTACACATGGCGGGAGCCCCTTCGCAGCTTGAATTGTTTGATTATAAACCTGCACTGCAGAAATTACATAATCAACCCTGCCCACAGTCCCTTTTGGCCGGAAAGAAATTTGCCTTTATCCGCGGGGTACCTAAAATGCTGGGACCACAGGCGGCTTTCAAACAATATGGTGAAAGTGGAGCTTGGGTATCCGATCATTTACCTCATTTTAGTCAGGTGGTTGATGACGTCAGTTTTTTGAAAGCTGTCCATACGGATCAGTTTAACCACGGACCGGCACAGCTGTTTATGCATACCGGAAGTGCCCGATTGGGGCGTCCAAGCATTGGTTCATGGGTGACTTATGGCCTAGGCTCAGAAAACAGCAATCTACCGGGATTTGTGGTATTGACTTCTGGGGGTAAAACGCCGGACGCCGGAAAGAGTGTCTGGGGAAGTGGTTTTCTACCATCGGTCTACCAGGGGGTGCAGTGCCGTTCAAAGGGAGACCCTGTATTGTATATTGCTGATCCTGAAGGAATGGACCGGGACATGAAGCGCCATCTTATCGACGCGATCAATAATGTCAACAAAACGGAGTATGACACATTTAAGGACCCTGAGACACTTTCACGGATTGCGCAGTATGAAATGGCTTATAAAATGCAGGTCGCCGTACCCGAAGTGATGAATATCAACAATGAACCTGCTTATATCCATGAATTATACGGTACCGAACCCGGAAAAGAATCTTTCGCCAATAACTGCCTGTTGGCCCGCAAGCTTGTGGAACAGGGGGTGCGTTTTGTGCAATTGTTTGACTGGGGCTGGGATAGTCATGGCACAAATGCGGCAGACTCCATAGATCTTGGATTTCGAAATAAATGCCGTGAAATTGATCGCCCGATGACGGCACTGATCCTAGATCTGAAACAACGGGGCTTATTAGAGGACACATTGGTCGTCTGGGGCGGGGAGTTTGGACGGACGCCAATGCAGGAGAATCGTGATAATAGTGATATGCCATTCCTTGGAAGAGATCATCATACGGACGCCTATACCATCTGGATGGCAGGTGGAGGCATACGTAACGGCATCAGCTACGGGCAAACGGACGATATTGGTTTTGCAGGTGTTGAAGGAAGGGCTTCCGTACATGATGTGCATGCCACCATGCTCCATCTTCTGGGATTTGACCACGAAAAATTTACCTATGAATTTCAGGGCCGACCATTCCGTTTGACGGATGTGGAAGGCGAACTTATACAAGCTATTATTTAACGAATGAAACGATTTCTAGTATTAATCCTTCTGATGGCCAATTTTTATACACTTCTGGCACAGCAACAAGAGAAATTACACATTAAGTACTATTGTACCAATTGGGGAAATACCGATTCCTGGGACCGCTTTTGTGAACGCGTGAAAAATGCGGGCTATGATGGGGTAGAAGCCTGGCTCCCCGGGGATCAGAAAGAACGAAAAGAAATGATTGATGCCCTGCAAAAATATGGTCTGCGTTTAGGGCTTCTTTCCGGTGGTTCCGGAGCTTCATTTGACCAGTACCGCGAAAGTTTTAAACGTAATCTGGAAGAAGCCGCAAGCATAAAGCCGGATTATATCAATTGCCATACAGGTAAAGAATATTACGCGTTTGAACAGAATAAGCAATTGATCGATATCGGTCAGGTGATTATGGAAAAATGGCGTATTCCGGTTTACCATGAGACACATCGTGGCCGATTTAGCTTTGCGGCACACCTGACCAAAGATTATTTAACAAAAATCCCCGCTTTAAGGCTTGCTTTGGATATTTCACACTGGTGCAATGTACATGAGTCTTTGCTCGCTGACCAAGCTGAAGCGGTTTCTTTGGCACTCGCCCGGACAGAACATATCCATGCCCGGATCGGACATCCTGAAGGGCCTCAGGTCAATGACCCTGCGGCACCGGAATGGAAAAGTACGGTCAGTCAACATCTGGCCTGGTGGGATCAGATTGTCGCCCAACATAAACAAAGCGGAGCAAAGGTATTGACCATTACCACGGAATTTGGTCCGGCAGGTTATTTGCCTACACTGCCTTTTACACAGCAGCCGGTGGCAGACCAATGGTCCGTAAATGTATATATGTTGAATTTACTCAAAGACAGGTATAAAGAATGATGGTTTTTCTTGAAGAATTGATGGCCTTTTTGGGACGGTTTCATCCCATCTTAGTGCATTTACCCATCGGAATTTTATTGATTGCATTTGTGATGGCATTTCTGGAACTATTCACAAAAGAAAATCCATACCTGTCGGCGATTAGATTGTGCTTGTTATTGGGCAGTATAGCTGCCATGTTTGCTGCTCTTTCGGGATTTCTGCTTTCACGCAATGGCGGTTATGAAATCGATGTACTCAATTACCATCAGTGGCTGGGGATTGCCGTCGCCGTATGTAGCCTACTGCTTTATTTCCTGTACCGCGAAAAAAGCGGAGCGCTACAATGGGCAAGAAAAATCCTACGGTTTCGTTTTTGGCTATTTTTGATCCTGGTTATATTATTGGGAGTCACAGGACACTACGGCGGTACCTTAACGCATGGCAAGGGTTATTTTCTTGAAGCCATGCCACAGGCGATGAAAAAGACTTTTGGTGTGGAGGAAAGCAACGACGAGCTTTTAATTGTTGAGAATGTACAAGAGGCTGCCGTCTATGACGGTATTATACAACCTATACTCAAACAACGCTGTCAGAGCTGCCATGGTGATCGGAAACAGGAGGGAGGTTTGGCCTTACAGACAAGGGAAAGTCTGTTAAAAGGAGGTGAAAATGGAAAGGTGCTGAAGGGTGGCAATTCGAAAGAAAGTGAATTGTATGCGCGACTGATATTGCCGGAAGGACACAAAAAAAGAATGCCACCAAAGGGGCGTACACCGATCAGCGTCGATCAGATCAAATTGATTGCATGGTGGATTGATCAAGGGGCGAGCTTCGATAAAAAAGTGAATCAACTTACACAGACGAAGGAAATTGCAGCAATATTGAAAAAACTTGAAACAGGAGAACAGGAGGCCTCACAGGTATTGTATGCGGATTTTCCAAAGGCACCCGATTTACCAAAGGATAAAGTTGATGCCTGGCAGGCAAAAGGAATCAAAATCATTCCTGTGGCTAAAGAAAATAATCTGGTGCTGGTCAATGCCATCAACTATCCACAGTTTAATGATAAGGATCTGCAGGAACTGTTGGCCATTAAAGAGAATATCGTTCACCTGAAACTTGGACATACCGCCATCACTGACCAGGCATTTTCTACAATAAAATCCATGCCTGTCATCTCACGTCTGCATCTCGAGAATACAAAAGTTTCCGACAATGGCCTTTCCCAATTGAAAGGACTGCAAAAATTGATCTACCTGAACCTGGTGGGAACAAAAGTAAGCGCAAAGGGTCTGTCGAATTTGAAGGATATTCCTAGCTTGAAAAATGTATATATCTACCAAACGGGCGACCGGGACAGTGTGGCCTTAAAAGCATTACAGGGTAAGGTGCGCATCGATACAGGTAATTATCGGTTACCATTTATCGCTACGGACACGGTAAGGTTCTAAGAGGATAAAAGGAGAGACCAAATCGTTTTTCCCATCGATTATAGTGCTGCTGAATAGATACTTAGTCTATGCTGTAGCATTACTTAGTCAATAATAAGGGTATTGGAAACCTGACTTGCCGATAGTGCAGCGATGCGATTGAATGGTGATAGGGTGTCCGATCTTTTCGGACACCCTATTTTTTATGTGTTGGGTAAAAATATTACGGGTTATTTTCCGGTATTTTCCAATAAGGTGATTGCATCGTAAAGTACGCCAGCCTCGCCTCTAAAGGTTCCCGAACCTTCAGGTTTATTGTCTTTCGTATACCATTCGTAGAAACCTTTATTTTTAATGACACGCGCCAACATGGGCTTGATCTGCTCATAAGCTTCCTGCTGGAAGCCATTTTTAGCCAGTTGTTGGATCATTCTCCCTCCAAACCAGGTCCAATCTCCGCCATTTTGATAACCATACGGATACATGCCTTTATTTTTGAAAAAACCTGCCGGATAAGTCGGATATACGGTTAATCCAATGGTGGCTGCTCCGGCATCTTTTACATTTTTGATCATCTTGTCCAGGGAAGTTTTGATCTGC
This sequence comes from Sphingobacterium sp. UBA7625, assembly GCF_002484085.1. Classification (NCBI taxonomy): domain Bacteria; kingdom Pseudomonadati; phylum Bacteroidota; class Sphingobacteriia; order Sphingobacteriales; family Sphingobacteriaceae; genus Sphingobacterium; species Sphingobacterium sp. UBA7625. Next base: position 12,215 of record NZ_DLJD01000018.1, on the reverse strand, counting down.
TCTTTGCTAAGCAGGTTTGCCTCAATGGCAATGGCTGTTCCGCCGTGATAGTAGATTTGGTTTTCATCAAAATCTTTTGGAAATGGCGACCCGTTGATATAGATGTGAGGGATGAATTTTTGATTTTTATCGTCCCAAAGATGTTTCATGGTATTGCTGGCAATCGTGGTTCTGACCTTACCCCATTTTTCTTTTTTATCAGGGAAAAGATCCATGTAATTGTCCAAAGCAATTAAAAACATGGCATTATCATAAATATCCAGGGCAATATGAGAGTTTTTGTCCAAATGGACCCCCCAATCGTGTTCTGGCTGCACATCACCCCAATCGACCGTTGTGGCCCCCCACAATAGACCATAAGTGGCATTATAACGTTTGTCCATTAAAAATTGCAAGGCCTGTTCCATCCGGTCTTTCACTGTCGTCTCGCCTATTTTTTGTGCGAGAAAAGAGCTGTCCTTAGTGGCTACGATATATTTGTGAACTGCCTGGATCAAGGATGTTTCCTGATCGGTTTCAACCGTGTTTTTATGTGCGGCATATTCCGGAGCCAGTGGATTAGTGATCGTATAATAGTCGGAAACACCATTCTTTAAACTGGATTTTTTGACAAAACCGTCTGCGATATTACCATCAGCTTCCTGTAATTTAAAAAATAGTGCCAATTGATCTTTGATCTGCTCGTGGGGGTGCACTTGGCTTGCTAAGGTAATAAAGGTATTGTAATCCCTGATCCATACTTCACTATAGCCGTCACCTGCATTGAATCCTGCTTTGATAACCTTGCTTGCCATATCTTTGACGAGTTGGAAGCTACTATCCTGTGCCACATTTTGCTGTGTGCCGCTTCCTGTGGATTTGTTGCTACCACCGTTGCAGGATAATAGCAGCAAGGAAGTAGATAACGCGAAACATAAATTTCTCATGATGCTGTTTTTTTCTATCGTTGTGTACTTATTATTAACATTTATGGTCTTTAACAAAAGACTGTATTACTTTTGCCTGAGCAGTTCCCAGGTTGCGGAGCGAATAGGATTTCGCCGCTGCGGGAACGGCAAAAGTCTCGGCATAATGGAAGATTTTTTTCATGCCATTGGCAGTTGTCAGTTCTACCGCTTCCCCTTCAACGAGCATCATAATATGGCATTGCCCCTTTGTCTCAATCTTCACCTCGTCTGCAAATTCGTACCTGTAAACATCATAGAAATGATCTTCATGCGTTGGCAAATGCACTTTTGATGCTTGGGCATCGAGTGTATAAACCTCTGGTTGGGACAGGAGCGTATCTTTGACGACATCGCCCTTTCGGTTAAAATTAAGATTGGCGAAAGCCCTGTCGATATTTAATGGACGTGGCTTACCGTCTAAATCGGGGCGTACCCAGTCGTACATCTTAAACGTGTAGTTGTAGGGAGTGGCGCTGATCTCCAGTACAAGGTTATTCGTCCCGGAAGAATGCACCGTACCGTGGGGAATTAAATATAACTGATGCTTTTGCGATTCAAATTTTTGGACGTACCTGTCAATGGCGATCGGTTCGCCCGTACGGAAGCTCTGTTCAAGAACAACACGGAAGTTTTCCGCATCGATATCCTCCTGAAATCCCAGGTAGACCTGTGCATCTCCCTTTCTGTCCACAATGTAATAGGATTCGTCTTGAGTGAAATTTTCTCCAAATTCCGCTTTGGCATAACTTGGACTAGGATGGCACTGAATGGAAAGATTGCCGCCATCAAAAGTGTCCAGAAAGTTAAACCGGATTGGAAACTCAATGTCAAAACGTGGCTGCGCAGCACCCAGGACATTTGAACTTTCCTGAAACATCAGTTGATCAAAAGAAATTTCGAGCACTTGCCCGTTATTCTCAAGTAAAATGCCGTTTTCGGGAACAATCATTTCAAAAGACCACGCATAATTTTTAACCTGTTGATCAATACCCGTTAAATGTTCCAGCATCCATTGTCCGCCCCAGACTCCGGGTTCGAATGTTGGTCTTACCCGAAAGTAATTTTTAGACATTACATGCAAAGTCGCTTTTAGATCATTTCCTAAGATCCAAGGTAGATTTTCAGCGGATTGCTGATCGGCAAGAATCTCCACGCGTGCTAATATCGTCCGTTTATGTCGGTTTAGGAGTTCCCAATCGACAAAGTAATACCGTTTATAAAGCTCTTTTTGATCGGTTTGTTTTGCACAGGCCAGATTCCCGGCCAGTCCCGCACGCATCCGTTGAATAAGTATATTTTTGGGCAGGTCGATGTACATCACCTGACTTGATACCTCAAGGAGCGCTGCTCCGGGGCCATAAAAAATAAGATACTCACTGTCGGTGGCCTGTTTTAGCATTCCCTGCAGTGCAGCCAATTTGACTGTATCAAAGTATGCGATCAGTTCGAGTGGTGTTTTTTTTCCGAATAATGGATCATTACCGCCAAGATAAGGAGCTACTTTCTCCTCGATTGCTGCTTCAGGGAGCAATGCTGTTCCCATGGAAACAAATCGCACTGTTAATCCCCGCTTAACAAATTCCTGCTGGATATGCTTTATTGGTGTTTCCCAATTTACGCCAACAAACCCATCTATGCAGTTTATATGATTTTGGATCAGGTGATCGACCAACTCATCATAAGAGTTGGACAATTTGCCCTGAACTGGAAATGTAGGTAAGATGTCGTATTGAAAAGATGTCGTTTGAGTATTGGAATACATAAGATGTTATTTATTGCGTATGTAAAAAAAATGACTAAAATAATAGGGGATATTGAACGAAGTTATGCGTTGTTATTCTGCTTTTTCTTTGATTTTTCAATCCAATATTTTTCGATTTCTTCCAAAGGTTTGCCCTTGGTCTCCGGTAAATATCCCAGCACAACGATAAAAGCTATCGCACAGAAAAAAGCAAATAACCAAAAGGTATAACTTGCTCCCCAGGATGCGAGCAAAATAGGAGTCAGCTGACCGACGATCGCATCGGAAATCCACATCACCATAATACTTATTCCCATTGCTCTTGCCCGTATGGCATTTGGGAATATTTCCGCCGCGACCACAAATTTTAACGGACCGATAGAAAAAGCAAAGAAAAAAAGGAAGAGCAGGATGGAAACAATCAATGCAACATTGTTTGGTTGTTCCTGACTGAAGAGATATCCCGTTACAATCAGACTAATGGTGGCCCCCAATGTCCCTAAAATATATAAGGGTCTTCTTCCCCAATTATCTACTTTCCAGATGGCAAAGCAGGTAAATAATACGTTCGCCGCACCAAAAAATAATTGTGCATGATAAGAATTTGCTAAGGAAATACCTGATTCCAACAGTATGCTTGGGCCGTAATAGACGATGGCGTTGATGCCGCTCAGTTGAGAAAATAAGGGTAAAAATAGACCTAACAGAAATGCCCTGCGGTAGATGGGAGAAAACAGCTCCTTCATATTTCCTTTGGCCGGACTTGGCGAATCATATAGATCCGTTAAACCAAGTTTGGTACGGATTGCTGCGACCTCTTCGTTTCGCCCAATTTTGGCCAGCCAGCGGGGACTCTCAGGAATAAAATAAACCCCTAAACTAAGTAGGACGGCGGGTATCGCGCCAACTAGAAACATGCCACGCCAAAGCTCCGCCTGAGGCAACGAATCGAATTGAAGAATGAAATAGTTACTAATATAGGCAATCAGAATACCAAATGTAATCGCCAATTGATAACAGGTAACTGATCTGCCTCTGAATTTACTGGGGGATATTTCAGCAAGGTAAAGAGGAACTACGATAGAAGCTATACCAACACCTAGTCCGCCAATGCCCCGGCTCGCGATCAATATAGTATAATTAGGACTGAATCCGCAGCCAATTGCTGACAATAAAAAAAGCAACGATGCCACGATAAAGGCTTGTTTACGACCATATTTGTCCGTAAAAGAGCCCGTAAAGAATACACCAATAATGCATCCGATTAGTGCCGAACTAACAAAAATACCTTCCTGCACAGGAGATAATCCAAAAAATCCCTTCACAAGCGGTAAAGCACCGGCGATAACCGCCATGTCGAAGCCAAAAAGCAGTCCGCCCAGTGAAACAATGCATAAAATAAGGATAAAATTTTTAGACATAGCTGGTTTATTAGTTTTTTATGTATATACATACAAACATANNATATATCTATTTTTTTAATTATCCAAAAAATCTTACTTTAGCCTAAGCAATATCATGTAATGAATTTAAAAATAGATCACAAAAGTCCAGTCCCACTGCATATACAAGCAGAAAATCTACTGCGGGAGTTGATAAAACAACCGGAATATATTGAGGGGAAAATGTTGCCCAATGAAATAGAGCTAGCCAAACGTCTGGCTATTTCCCGTTCTACTTTGCGTCTGGCGATTAATAAGCTGGTTTATGAGGAGCTATTGATCCGGAAGAAAGGTATCGGTACAAAGGTTGCAAGCACCAAATTCAGTTCGAAATCCAAAAATTGGCTAAGTTTTTCACAAGAAATGAAAAATCGTGGTATCGAGGTCAAGAATTTTGAGCTTCATGTGAGCTGGGTAGTGCCCGATAAGGCCATTACAAAATTTTTTGCGGTCGATGAGGATCAAAAGCTATTAAAGCTGGAACGGTTACGTGGTAAAAAAGATGATCCGTTCGTCTATTTTACGTCTTATTTTCATCCTCGCATTGGGCTGACAGGTGACGAAGATTTTAAACGTCCGCTGTATGAAATATTGGAAGCCGATTACCATGTTGTGGCCGATCTTTCGCAGGAAGAAATAGACGCCGTTGCAGCCAATAAATTTATCGCAGACAAACTCGAAATCAATATCGGCGACCCGATCTTATCGCGCAAACGCTTTGTTTTCGATCAGTCCGGAAAGCCAATTGAATATAATCTGGGATTCTATCGCGCCGAAAGCTTTACCTATACCGTGGAAAGCCGAAGAGATTATTAATAGAACAATTGATCCAGTAATCATAAGCTACTGGATCAATTCATCCGTCGATTGCATTGACTACTTGGCTGTTTCTGAGGCCCATTGATGGAGTAGCGCGATTGCTTTGCTCAATACACCGGCTGAGCCTTTGAATTTGCCCGATCCGCTCGGCACATCATTCTTGCCGTACCATTCGTAAAAACCTTTGTTCTTCACCACACGATCAATCATTGGCCCTAACTCGTCATAAGCTTCCTGATAAAAGCCGTTGCGGACAAGTTGCTGGATCATTCTGCCGCCAAACCAGGTCCAGTCGCCCCCATTTTGATAGTGATAAGGTTCCGCCATCCAACCTTTGAAAAAACCGGCAGGGTAGGTCGGATAAAGTGTAAGGCCGATGCTCGGCATACCCGACAAACGGACATTTTCCAACATCTGTCTATTGACCGTTTTTATTTCGTTTCGTTTGAGCAGTCCAGCTTCGATCGCAATTGCCGTACCCCCATGATAATGGATTTGATTTTCATCAAAGCCTTTTGGCAGGGGAGAGTGCTGTGGATAGATATGTGGAATAAATTTCTGTTTCTTTTGGTCCCAGAGATAGCGTCTGCTATTTGTTTCAAGCTCCTTTTTAAATTTTTTCCAATCAGCGGCCTTTGCTCCATTGGGTTGGATGTCAATTAAGTTCTGTAAAGCAATGATGAGCATGGCATTGTCGTAGATATCAATGGCTTCATTGGAGAGTGCATTCCAGTCACAGCCAAAATCGTCATGCGGCTGCACATCACCCCAGTCGGCTGTCATGGCGCCCCAAAGGAGACCGTATGTTGTATTGAACCGTTCTCGCCTGAGGTAATCCAACATCAGCTGTATGCGCTCTTTGACCGAAAGTCCACCAATGGATTCGTCAAGAATGCCATAATCCTTGGTTTTCTGTATATACTTGCCCAGTAGCTGAATCAGCGAAGTCTCTTGGTCGGTCTCGACAGTGTTTTTAAAACCGACATGATCGGGTGCATTTTTAGAATAATAAGGCGTATCATCATGCCAGGTGAAATCTTTCTTGAGCACATAGCCGTCGACCATTTCACCATTGGGCTGTTGCATCTGGAAAAACAATAGGATAGCCCCGCGAACATCTGCTGCAGGTCTTTCTTCCAACGCCGTTTCAATAAACGTATTGAGGTCCCGGGCCCATATCTGCGAATAGCCACTTCCGGCATTAAATCCTTCTTTGATGACCTGCCTGGCCAGGCTATCCACATATTTTAATTTCGGATCGGCTAAAATGGTCTGCGCAAGCTTAAGTTGGTCTCCTTTCGATGGGATTTTTTGTTGCGCAGAGAGACCGCTGCTAAATAAGATAAACGTAAGACCGAAAAACGTTAGGTTTCTTCTCATGGAACTTTTTATTAATTGAAGTGTTATGCATTTCAGTAGTCCAATCGCGATGTTTCGTTAGGTTATTTCCAGCGCATTCAATTTGGATTGATCTCTATGACTTAAAACTTCTTGGTTATTATTTATTATGTATATACAAACAAAGGTAGAAAAATAACTGGTGCATTAGGCTTTTAAGGAGATATAATTCAATTCGTATTTAAATTATTACAATATTGCGCCATTTTGAACTGTCTCCGCCTACTTTTTTTATGATCTTTTTGTTTTCATGTTTATACATAGTTTTATTTTTTGTAAGTTTGTTTTTGAACCTAATTGACAACGATGGCAAAGCATTTTATATTTTATTTTTTCTGCATGTTATCCAGTGTGATATCTGCGTCAGGGCAACAGAAAACTGATCTAACTACCCTGGTAAAACCCAATATTGGATCTGTGCATAGCCGGTATTTTTTTTATACGCCGGCGGCAGTACCCTTTGGTATGGCCAAATTAGCACCAAGTACCAATGGAAGTTATGGCAATAAGTCCGGTTGGGAAGCCGTTGGCTATGACGATAGACACAGTTCTATCGAAGGCTTTGCTAATTTTCATGAGTTTCAGATCGGGGGAATTGTCTTTGCTCCATCAGTAGGTGAACTCAAAACCACGCCGGGGAAACTGGNNCCAGCCGCAAAGTGGCTATCGCTCATCATTTGACAAAAAAGATGAATTTGCCACATCAGGTTACTATCGGGTGAAACTGAAAGATTACGGAATCCTCGCCGAACTAACGGCGACAAAAAGGGTAGGTTTCCATCGTTATACCTTTCCAAAAACCGATGCGTCCAACCTGATATTTGATATTGGACATGTGATGGGCGAGAGCGGACCAGTGGTCGATGCTGAAGTAAATTACGATAATCAATGTGTATGGGGATACGTGGTGACAAACCCGGTATATGTCCAAAAATATCAACAAGGCGCTACTGTGAAGATGTATTTCTTTGCAGAAGTCAGCAAGCGGCCAAAATCTTATGGAACATTTAAGGACGACGCGATTTTTGAGGAGAAGAAAAACATACGGGGGCAAGGAGTGGGACTGTTTTTGCGATTCGATACAGGATCGGATGAATCTATCACCATCAAAACCGGTTTGTCCTATACCTCGGTAGATAACGCACGGTTAAATTTTGAGCAGGAGGCAAAAGGGCTGACATTTGATAAAGCGAAATCCGAAGCACTGAATACCTGGAACAATGAAATGGGAAGGATATTGGTGGAAGGTGGTAAAGAAGAGGACCGGGTTAAATTTTATACCGGATTATATCATGCCTTACTTGGACGGGGACTTGCCAGTGATATTAATGGGGCTTATCCAAAAAATGATGGCTCTGTAGGCCAGATTGCATTAAATGCGCAAGGGAAGCCGGTTCATCAGCACTATAATACAGATGCGATCTGGGGCGCATTTTGGAACCTGACACAACTCTGGTCCATCGCCTATCCTGATTATTACAACGATTGGATACAAAGTCAGCTGCTGGTGTACCGCGATGCGGGCTGGCTCGGTGACGGTATCGCCAATAGTAAGTATGTTTCCGGTGTGGGTACCAATTTTACGGGCTTGGCAATTGCTGCAGCATATAATGTCGGAATACGGAATTACGATACAAATTTTGCCTATGAAGCTGTTCGGAAAAATGAACTTGAATCACGCGGACGGATTCCGGGAGCAGGGAAGCTTGATGTGGGGGTGTTTGTTGAAAAAGGTTATTCACCTTATATCGAGGACAATACCGGTAGTCCTGAATTATTAACCCAAGGATCACCTTTTGGCGCTTCTCATACCTTGGAATATGCCTTTTCGGCAGCTGCTGCTGCGCAATACGCCAAGTCACTTGGTCGTGATGCAGATTATAAGAAGTTTCTAAAGCTTTCAGACGCATGGAAAGGATTATATGATCCTTCAACTAAATTTATACGGCCAAAGGACAGTAAGGGAGACTTTATTCCGAACTTTAATCCCTATCAACCCTGGCGTGGATTTCAGGAGGGAAATGCCTGGCAATATACTTTTTATGTACCGCACGTTCCCCAAGATCTTGTCAAACTGGTCGGAAAAGACTTATTCAACCAACGTTTGGACAGCATATTTACGGTATCCCAGCGGAATGTCTTTGGAGGTGGAACCCAAATTGATGCCTTTGCCGGTATTGAGAGTCTCTATAATCACGGAAATCAGCCCAACTTGCATATCTCCTGGTTGTTTTATTTTTCAGGGAGACCTGACCTAAGCCAAAAATGGGTGCGGGCGATTTCAAATGAATTTTATGGCACGGAGCCTGTTCACGGTTACGGCTACGGACAGGATGAAGATCAGGGACAATTGGGGGCTTGGTATGTTTTATCGGGGATTGGATTATTCGACGTAAGAAGTTTAACGACAGAAAATCCGGCATTTCAGATTGGGGCGCCTTTATTTGATAAAATTACCATACAGCTTCCCAAGGCATTACGAAAAAATAAATTCACGATTCAGGTTGAAAAAGAGGCCCCGGATAGTTACTATGTTGATCAGGTCCGCCTGAATAATAAAGCCTGGATCGGATGGCAGCTTCCCTTTGAACAACTGGTTAAAGGTGGTGTCATGACGCTGAACTTAAAAAGTAGTGCGCGTGGAAACTAAGTGGTAAAAGAAGAGTGCTGATGGGTAAATGGAAATCCTGCATCGGATAGCACATTTCAAAAAGCCTTTGGAACGTATATAAAATAAAAAATAGGGGTGTCCAAAATAATCGGACACCCCGTAGGTAGGTTGGTTTGTTGATTGCCTACGCGAT
>NZ_DLJD01000018.1:0-2991 GCF_002484085.1 Sphingobacterium sp. UBA7625 | reverse complement strand
GTTTTTTATATTCATAACGGTAGCCATAACGTAGTGCTGCAATGTCGGACAGGACTGCGGAACCCGTCGGATGACCGCCGGCACCTTTACCGTAAAAGAATTGTTCGTCCGCAAATGCAGCTTTGACCAGCACACCGTTATTTTCATTTTCTACATTATACAACATGCTTTCTTTGCCTACTAAACGAGGTAGTACATAAAGCACGACTTTATTGCCATCGATCTCTTTGGCCGTAGGGATCAATTTGATTTTAAAGTTCTTTTCTTTTGCAAAACGAATATCCTGTTGGCCTAATTTGTCGATACCGATGTTGAATACATCATAGGGTTTAACATAGATGCCATAGGCGTGGGACGCGACGATACAGACTTTGAATTTAGGATCATATCCACCGACGTCAAGCGTAGGATCTGTTTCAGCAAAGCCAAGTTCCTGTGCCTTTTTTAATGCATCTGCATAAAGCTGGTTTTCATTGAAAACCTTGGAAAGAATGTAGTTGGAAGATCCGTTAAAGATACCGCTGACCGAATGCAGAAGCTCATTGTCGTAATATTCTTCCAGGTTACGGATAATAGGTATACTTCCACACACGGCTCCCTCATAAAGTAGGCTCGTTCCATATTCATGTTGAATGTCGACCAGCTCTTCAAGGTGACCGGCAATCATTTTTTTATTTGCGGATACTACATTTTTGCCTGATTTCAATGCGCGCACAGTTAGCCTATAGGCCGCTTCTGCATCATCAATCAATTCGACAACCGTGTTGATTTCTGGATCCCCCAAAATCGCCTCCGCATCAGTTGAAAATAAGTCAGCGGGCAGTGAACGTTTTTTATCCGCATTTTTAATGACAAATTTCTTGATTTCCAGATTCAGATTTTTAGTTTTGATAATGTCGTAGAGACCTTGGCCGACAACGCCAAATCCAAACATCCCTATCGTTAATTTATTACTCATATCTCNNTTCTCTTATACTAATTCGTTGATATACTCCTTCTTATTTTCTAAAAAGTTATGGATAATAGCTGTCAGCTTTTTTGTCTCGATCAAAAAGCCATCGTGACCGTAGCTCGACTCGATCTCCCGGTAGCTGGCATTGGGAATATGTCGGGCAATAAATTTCTGTTCATCTACGGGGAATAATATATCTGTATTGACACCTAATACCAATGTTGAACAGTTGATACCAGCGAGCGCTGCTTCCAGAGATGCTCTTCCGCGGGCCAGATTGTGGCTGTCCATTGCTTTTGTCAGGTAAAAGTAGCTGTATGCATTGTAGCGTTTAACCAATTTTTCGCCTTGATAATTTTGATAAGAAGCAGCTTTGTAATCATTTACTTTATTGTCATCGGTATCCCTTTGTGTATGATCATAGGTGATATAATTGCGATAGGACAACAGCGCGATCGAACGTGCGACTTTCAGCCCTTTTGCACCGCCATCAGGATGATTGGCATAGAAAGTCCGGTCTGCTGTAATGGCTAAACGTTGACTTTCATTAAAGGCAATCCCCCAAGGGGAATGCACTGCGTTTGTACCGACAACGATGAGCTGATTGATGGCGATCGTTTTGGAAGCGGCCCATTCCAACGCTTGTTGACCGCCCAGTGATCCACCGATTAAAGCTTCAATTTGGCTGATATCCAGATGTGCTGCGAGCAACTGATGGGCATTGACAAGATCTTTTACCGTAAATTCGGGAAAAGAAAGGTAATAAGGCTGACCTGTCGCGGGATTGGTGGATAGGGGATTGCTGCTCCCATAGGCCGATCCAATCACATTCGCACACACGATATAATAGTCATTGGGATTAAACAGATCATCTGTACCAAAAAGACCCGGCCACCAGTCCAACACATTCGCATTCGCGGTCAAGGCATGACAAACCCAGACTACATTGCTGCGATCTGCGTTCAGTTCTCCAAATACTTCATAGCTGATCTGTAAATCGATAAGCTCCCTGCCGTTTTCAAATACAAAAGGCTCCTGATGCTGATAAATATGCCTGCTCATTACGTTTAAATTTAGGAATGTATTTGATTATTTGATCTTTTCGAATGCCTGTTGCAGGTCAGCTTTAATGTCATCAATATGTTCTATCCCTACTGAAAGGCGCAACAATCCCGGAAATACACCCGCATTGGCCTGATCTGCATCACTTAACTGCTGGTGCGTTGTTGCTGATGGATGGATGATCAATGATTTGGTATCACCTACGTTGGCCAAATGGCTGATCAGTTCGAGGCTGTCAATAAAAGCATTTGCTTTCTGGGCAGCATCACCTTTCAATTGGAAGGAGAGGACTGCACCATAACCGTTTTTAAGATATTTTTGCGCATTTGAAAAACTTGGAGAACTTTTTAATCCCGGGTAATTTACCTTTTCTACCTGTGGGTGAGCCTCGAGCCATTTGGCGACCTCTAAAGTGTTGTCTACGTGACGTTGCACACGCAAGGATAATGTTTCAAGTCCCTGTAGTAGTAAAAAGGAGTTGAATGGCGAAAGGGCCGGACCAAAATCACGCAGACCTTCAACACGGGCGCGGATAGCAAATTGGATATTGCCAAAAGGTCCCTTTTCACCGAATACCTCGGAGAATACCAGACCATGATAACCTTCAGATGGTTCGGAGAATTGTGGATATTTTCCATTGCCCCAGTTATAGTTTCCACCATCAACGATCACACCGCCGATACTTGTTCCATGACCGCCAATCCATTTAGTTGCAGATTCAACCACCACATGGGCGCCATATTCCNNCACCGGCACCAAAAGTATTGTCAACAATTAGCGGTAAATCGTATTTTTTAGCAACAGCCGCTATTTTTTCAAAATCAGGGATGTTAAAACTTGGATTTCCGATCGTTTCCACATAAATTGCTTTAGTCTTATCGTCAATAAGTGCTTCAATTTTATCGGCTTCGGCATCCGTGGCAAAACGGGCCTCGATACCCAATCGTTTAAAAGCAACTTTAAACTGGTTGAATGTA
>NZ_DLJD01000048.1:0-61333 GCF_002484085.1 Sphingobacterium sp. UBA7625 | reverse complement strand
TTACGGATATATTTGAATTCTGCACCAATAGAACGGCAATAAGTGTCTTCAACCAGTTGGCGGATGTCTTTTAATGTTGCTGGACCTAAGCCCACTTCGACACCTGCATTGAAAACCGTATTCATGTCTGCTTCAGCAAGACCAAAGGTTTCCAATTCCTTCCCAGGGTAGTACTTACGTCTTTCGCGAACAGGGTTGGTGTGTGTGAAGAGGTGGCCGCGGTCACGGTAACCGTTGATCATGTTCAGCACATTGATTTCTTTCAATACGTGCTCAGGAGTAGCTTCGCCTACTGAACTTGTCGTTCCACCAGCATTTTGACCGAAATCAAAACCTTCAAAGAATTTTTGCCATCCGAAATCTACCGATTGGGGATCTTGCTTGTACGATTGATATAAGCCATCGACATAAGCCGAATCAGCATTACTCAAATATGTCAGATTGTCCATTTACAATTAAAACTATGAAATTTGTCAAAGTTATGAATAAAAAAAGAGTTTCTAATACTGAAATTGAATAATTTAATCAATAAATCTATCCAATTCTTAACATTTTTAGCATGATTTAAAAAGGGCTTACAGTGCCTTACAAATTTCTTTTGTTTTGAAATTATTTATTTCTGCCGAAGATTTATTTAGCCAATATTTCATCCAATTTTGGAAGTCCATTTGGGAAATTTGTTTTGATCAGTTTTTGCCAGTCCAAGGCCTTATTGTCCTTGTCACTCGTCCCGACACCGGCGACATGTGACCATTGGCCATATAACGTAGCCGGAGAATAATCCAATAGCTGTTCTTCAAACCAGGAAGCGCCCTTTAACCAATTCACATGATATTCATGCACAAGGTAACTTGCTGCAATTAATCCGGCCTGGTAGGGGATGTAACCTGTTTTTTTGAGTTGTATCATGGTACTATTGATAAAGTCATGATCTGTCTGTCCGGATTTCCACTTCTCAAATAGATCCTCGTTTACCGTTAATGATGGAATATCGACTGCATTGCTATTTTTCGTGCCCAAAGGCTTGAAAAATATATTGGGATATTTTTTGAGCATAAAACGGAAATAATCCCGCCAAAGTAAAATGTCTATTATTTTCTCAAATCGTTTATCTTTTTTTCCTTCTCCTAATTTCTTAATGTTGTTGTAAAGAAGAATTGGCGATAAGGCTCCGGCAGCGATAAAGGGACCCAATATGACCGGATCCTGCTCTGTTTCCGGATAAGTGGACAAAACCGAATGCATAATACTCAATGCCGTGTCTTCGCCGCCCAATATATAGATGTCATCAACAGACTTAATCTGCTGGTCCGAATAGCCTAGGTCCTTTAGCGTTGGAATCTTGGTGTCTTCCAGATGTGGTGGCGTCAAGAAATTTGACGGGAAAGGAATCGGTTGGCGCACCGAACTTTCACGTTCTACTTTTTTCTTAAAAATGGAAAATCCATTAGGAATATCCTTAATTGGAAAAGGGAGATCTTCTTTGTGGTAAAGTGTATGGCCTATAAAGTGACGGAGATTGATTTTGCTGCTCCATAATTCACTTTCTACTTTCTCGGAAATAGAAGTCTCGCGAAGGGCAACTTCCCGGTGGTGGTAGACTTCATTGACCTGGTATTTTTGAGCAATTCGCGGGATAATATCTTCCGGCTTGCCAATATAAGTCAGCAGGTCACTACCATGGCTTTTTAATTTCTCTTTTAGGGCCGTGACCGCTTCGATCACGAAAGCTGCACGCAGCACACCTGTATTTAGCGTACCAAATCGATTGCGCTCAAAATAACGGGGATCAAAACAATAGACCGGAATGATGAAAGAACTCTTCTCAGAGGCTTGATAAAATACTTCATTGTCATGAAGTCTTAAATCATTTCTAAACCAGATCATTGTAGCCCTTTTGTCCATAGAGGTGAAGATAAATACTTTTTAGTGCAGCCTATTTTCAGAAGATTTACAAATATATAAGGATATTGTGTTTATGAAAATATTTGGGCATGAATTGACATAAAAAGGACAAAGAAGAGGTTTGGGACAAAATTGCGTTGGGGAATAAATTCGGAACAGTGTCTTTGCCGCTTTTTAATTCAGTGATAGAAAATGGCTTAACTGACCGATGATCATCCCTTTGGTAGGAAAAACAAGGTCTCCGAGTAGAAAAATAAAAATAGTGTTAAACTTATTTGATGTTTCTCTGTTCTAAAATCAGGGAATTATGATATTAGTTAGTCAGCATTTTGGAAAACAAAACCATCTGGAGCTTACACAATTTATTGGACAGCTCGAATGGGATAGACCGATAAAATCAACTCATTTATGCCATTGAAAGCGAGTGCTCAGAAATAATTATAAGGATGAAAAAGGTTTTAATCAGTGGGCTAAATACCTATTTAGGACGGCGGGCGTCATGCTATTTACAAACGAAAGATTTTCATGTTACGGGTTTGGTGCGAAACCTATCTATTTTTAATAAAATTGTGAAAGAGAAGGTGACGGCAAAACTTTTTGAGCTGGATCTTTTACGAAAGGGACCTGCGTATGATAATTTTCAGATCAGTGACTTGAATTTCGGTATTTATTTTACACAGGTTCCTTCGCTCGATAATGATATTCAGCTTCAACTGGAGCTGCTAGGGCTCCGTAATTTTGTTGAAATCTGTAAGCGGTCGGGCAATGATCGCGTGATTTATGTGGCCCGATTAATGGATGAACATTTTTTAGATCCTGTTCGCAACCTTCTGGAGGCTTTGCGCGTACAGTATACCATTGTAGTCAAAAGCAGCGTTATCGGAAAGGAAAGTGTCTTAAATCGAATCTTTGGCAAACTGGCCAAAAAGCAGACTATATTCTATTGGAACTGGGTGGCCTCCCTGAAATTTCATCCTTTACCTTTGCTGGATGTTTATCGCTGGCTTCGGGAAATGCCCTGGGAAAACAATTTTATTTCTGAGGTAATTTACCTCGGCGGACATGAAGAGGTGACATTTAGAAGCTTATTTTATCAATTTCTTAGCTCCACTTCCAGTTCACAAAAACGCGAGATCGGAGTGAATAAATTCTTTGCTAAATTACTCTTGAGCCGGTTTAACGATATCAATAAAGAAGATATTGATGAATTTAGACGGGTGCTTTATTACGAAAAAAATGTAGACAACTCGACTTGGCAGAAAGTCCAGACCTTTGAATTCACCCCTTTGAAAGCCTATGTCAGTATGGATACCTGATTGTGTGATACCTGTTTATCCAGTGCCAGTCAGGTGTAATCCCTTCCTTTGATTTTACGGTCTTTGATGCATCGTGCACGAGTTGGTTTTTTCTGGTGTGAATAATTATTTACTTCTGATTTATTCTGTTAAATTTGTGGATTAACGCGTTGATACAGATTTAATATATGGGATACAATAGTCTCGCAGCATGTGTTGCGGATCTTGAGAAACATGGTCATTTAATCCGGATTAAAGAGGAAGTCGACCCTTACCTTGAAATGGCTGCAATTCATATGCGGGTGTTTGATATGGCCGGACCGGCACTGTATTTTGAAAATATCAAAGGGTCGGAATTCCCTGCCGTATCCAATCTATTTGGAACGTTGGACCGTTCTAAGTTTATGTTCCGTGATTCATTGGACCATCTAAAAAAATTGGTAGATGTCAAAATGAACCCGGGGGCTGTTTTAAAAAAGCCATTCCAATATATCGGTTCATCCATGACCGCCCTGGGCGCCTTGCCCTGGAAGAAGAAATCAGGGGCTCCGATCCTACATGGTAAAACAAGCATTGGTAAACTTCCTCAAATTGTCAATTGGCCAATGGATGGTGGGGCCTTTGTTACCATGCCACAGGTGTATACCGAAGATGTAACTAAGCCGGGAATCATGCATGCCAACCTGGGCATGTACAGGATTCAGCTTTCAGGCAACGATTACATTCCGGATCGGGAAATTGGACTGCATTATCAGTTGCACCGCGGAATAGGTATTCATCAAACGAAAGCCAATGAGCTCGGTATACCACTTAAGGTCAGTATCTTTGTGGGCGGT
The DNA here is from genome assembly GCF_002484085.1 of Sphingobacterium sp. UBA7625. NCBI lineage: Bacteria > Pseudomonadati > Bacteroidota > Sphingobacteriia > Sphingobacteriales > Sphingobacteriaceae > Sphingobacterium > Sphingobacterium sp. UBA7625. Next base: position 57,297 of record NZ_DLJD01000048.1, on the reverse strand, counting down.
CCGCCGGCGCATCCTTTGTCTGCGGTCATGCCGCTACCCGAGGGGCTTTCCGAAATGATCTTTGCCGGCGCATTGGGGAATAGAAGGTTTCGCTATTTCTATGATCATGAAGGTTTTTGCGTTTCGGCAGATGCAGATTTTGTTATTACAGGTACAGTATACCCCAATGAGAACAAACCGGAGGGACCTTTTGGTGATCATATTGGCTACTACAGTCTTACCCATCCTTTTCCCCTGATGAAAGTACATAATGTGTACCATAAGAAGGATCCGATCTGGTCCTTTACCGTGGTAGGGCGCCCGCCACAGGAGGATACAAGCTTCGGGGCACTGATTCATGAAATCACAGGGGCTGCGATTCCACAGGAGATCTCCGGACTGCATGCTGTCAACGCAGTAGATGCGGCAGGTGTGCATCCCTTGTTGTTTGCGATCGGATCGGAGCGCTATACACCTTATCAGACCGTGGACCGTCCGCAGGAAATTTTAACCATTGCCAATCAGATTCTCGGAAAAAATCAGCTGAGTTTAGCCAAATATCTTTTTATCTCGGCGCATGAGGATAATCCCAAATTGGATATCCACGATATTCCGGGATTCTTCGGTCATATCCTGGAGCGCATTGATCCGACTAGAGATCTGCATTTTCAGACCAATACGACGATAGATACCTTGGATTATTCGGGTGATGGATTAAACGCGGGGTCAAAGGTGGTGTTTGCCGCTGCAGGGACCAAGAAAAGAGTGCTTGCGCGTGAACTGCCGGCAAATTTTGATCTGCCAAGACCTTTCAACCGGGCGAAGTTTGTTATTCCGGGTGTATTGGCGGTTGAAGGTGCGGCCTTTACGAACTATGCGGATGAAGCTACGCTGATCAGGGAATGGTGCCGTGCCGCTGAAGGGCTGGCCTGGGAAGGCTTTCCGCTGTTGGTATTGTGCGATGATGCTGGTTTTACCGCTGAGACAGTCAATAATTTTGTCTGGACAACCTTTACACGCAGTAACCCCGCATTTGATATTCATGGCATTAAGAGTTTTACTGCATTCAAACATTGGGGCTGTGAAGGGCCAATTATTATTGATGCACGGAGCAAACCACATCATGCCCCGGCACTGATCAAGGATGCGGCCGTTGAGAAGCGAGTTGACCAATTGGGAGCTAAAGGGGGCTCGCTGCACGGAATTATTTAAGGACAACTAAACAAAATAAGTATAGACAATTTAATCTGATGAAAACAGAAGAATTATTAGCCAGATCAAAAGAGAATCAGCTGCAGTTTCAGGAGGTTCTGGATCATATTGCAGAAAACTATCATTATAGTCCAGCGGCATTTCAAAATGGAAGCCTGAAAAATATGGCAACGGAAAATCAGGGAAGTGCAAAAGTATTGTATTTTGCCAAACGCCACGATCTTTCGGCAGCAGACACCTTGTTTTTGTTTGCCGAGCATTATCAAAATGTGTTGGATAACCCAACAGGCGAAGGGCATCAAAATATCCGACAGTTTATGGCGAATGGCTGGAACGGTGTTGTTTTTGATGCGGATGTCCTAAGCGCTAAGTAAAATCGGGTAGCTTTGCGGTTTAGTCGAATGCAAACCAATGTCGCACAGAATGGTGTTGTTACCATAAAATAGAAAGGGGCTTCAATTGGAAGCCCCTTTTCCATATGCTGATCTATCGCATCATAATTTTTTTAGTCTTTACTTTCACAATCTTCATCTTTGCTGCCACCGAAATAGACCATCCAGCAGATGCCAAACTGATCTTGGAATGAGCTGTATAACTCCGCGAAAAATGTTTCACCCAAAGGCATTTCCACTACTTTTGCGTTGACGCTGAGGGCTTCATGGAGTGTTTTGGCTTCATCAGCATTGTCACACATCAACATGACATAAGTATTGTTGCCCTGTACATAGTGCTGGCCGAAAGCAGGAATAACGTCTGCTCCCATAAGCATGCTCTCGCCATTGATTGAAATGGCGGTATGACAGATCTTGTTTTTGGCTTCATCCGGAACTGGGGGCATTTGCGGATCAGCAGGAATATCACCATATCGCATGTACCCCGGATTTTTTGTTTTAAAGACTTTTTCGTAAAATGTGAAAGCTTCTTCACAGTTACCGTTGAAATTTAAATAAGCGTGTAATTTTGCCATGATTTCTAATTTTTGGATATATTGATTTTCTCAAATTTTTCTTTCCTATAGTATAGCAACCAGGAGGGCTATCTTCGGAAGTGAAGATAAAATTAAGCGGAACTTTCGATAAAAATCTTGCCCTAAGGCAAGATTTGAAAATAGACTTTTGTCGATGGGAAGAGCATTAATTGCCGTGAACAATTTCTTTGCGGATTCGGCTCAACGAAGTATCTGTGATGCCCAGGTAAGAAGCAATATGTTTCAGCGGGGCCTGTTGAATCAGGATGGGTTTTTCTTTTATCAGGTGCAGATAGCGGCTAGTCGCGGGCTCGGTGATCATCGCGATAGCTCTATTTTTGCTGTGAACCAGTTCCTGTGCCATCCATGAACGCCCCCATTCCCTAAATTCGGGGATGCGATGAAATAATTCCTGATGATCTTCAAATCGTATTTTCCAAAGCTTTGTGTCCGCAAGCGCCTGTATATTTTCCACGGTTGGGGTGCGCTGGAAAAAAGATGCGACCTCGATCACTACGTCATTATCACTACAAAAACCGATGGTGACTTCGTTGCCTTCGTAGTCGTGTAAAAAAGACCGTGTAAGTCCATGTTCTATTAAATAATAGGCATTGGACACCTGCCCTTTGCTTAAGATAAAATCGCCTTTTTTTATTGTAATGGCCTGGTGTTTCTCTTTTATGGAATTCAGTTCGTCCGTCGTGATAGCGAGGCCACTGTAAAAAGTTCCTATTAGATCCATTGTCCTTGGTTTATTTGATTACGTAGTGAATTTAAAGATAAATCTTGAAACGCTTTGTTAATTTGATGTGTGATTATTGTAAACAAAAAGCTGTTTTGTTGCTAATTTGATTTGTTTGAATGATGTTTGTTGATAAAAATATAATAAAATTTAAAAATTATTATGAATTTAGTTTTTAATTGTTTTACTTTGTATCAATAACATAATGTAAAAACGAAATATTTAAAATTTTCATAATATGTGTGGAATTATTGGCGCTTTTGAATTGAAGCAACCCGCAGACTCATTGAGATCCCAAGTATTGGAAATGTCGAAACGTATTCGTCACCGTGGTCCAGATTGGTCTGGTATATTCACTGGCGAGAAGGCTTTATTGGCGCATGAGCGATTAGCTATCGTTGATCCGAAATCGGGTAGTCAACCTTTGTACAGTCCAGATGGCAAAGTAGTACTGGCTGTGAATGGCGAAATCTATAACCACCATGAATTAAGAAATAGTCTTCCGGATTATGAATTTGCAACGCAGAGTGATTCCGAGGTGATATTGGCGCTTTATCTGGCCAAGGGGCCATCGTTTGTCGATGAGCTGAATGGTATCTTTGGTTTCGCCCTATATGATTCACGTGATGATTCATTTTTTGTAGCCCGTGACCACATGGGAATTATCCCGTTGTATTATGGAAAGGATGCACAGGGACAACTGTTCGTGGCCTCTGAATTAAAATCACTGGAGGGGTTCTGTGAAACGATTGAACAATTTCCTCCGGGACATTATGTATATAGCAAAGAAGGTATGGCCCCACAACGCTGGTACCAACGGGATTGGGAAACTTATGATACGGTAAAAGACAACGAGACGGATATTGCTGTTTTGCGTAAAGCCCTCGAAGATGCAGTACATCGTCAGCTGATGTCGGATGTACCTTATGGTGTATTGCTGTCGGGGGGACTTGATTCCTCGGTGATTGCTGCCGTGACCAAAAAGTTTGCGTCCAAGCGTATTGAAACGGACGATAAAGAAGAGGCCTGGTATCCACAATTGCATTCTTTTGCCGTAGGGCTGAAAGGGGCTCCGGATTTAATCGCTGCAAAAAAAGCAGCAGATCATATCGGAACAATCCATCATGAAATCAACTTTACCATTCAGGAAGGCCTGGATGCTATCCGTGACGTGATCTATCACTTGGAGACCTATGATGTCACGACCGTGCGTGCTTCAACACCAATGTACCTATTGGCGCGTGTGATTAAATCAATGGGCATTAAAATGGTGCTATCCGGTGAAGGTTCTGATGAGCTTTTTGGGGGCTATCTGTACTTCCATAAGGCGCCAAATGCACAGGAGTTTCACGAAGAAACTGTCCGTAAGCTAAAAAAACTGTATCTCTACGACTGTCTACGTGCCAATAAATCACTGGCAGCATGGGGTGTTGAAGGGCGTGTTCCTTTTCTTGATAAGGAATTTATGGATATTGCCATGCGTATCAATCCATCGGATAAGATGATCCGTGATGGTCGAATGGAGAAATGGGTCGTACGTAAGGCTTTTGAAGATTATCTTCCGGAAAGCATTGCTTGGCGCCAGAAGGAACAGTTTTCAGATGGGGTCGGATATAGCTGGATTGATACCTTAAAGGAACAGGCTGAAAGCAAGGTTTCAGATCAGGAATTTGCTGCCGCTGCAGAACGTTTTCCGATCAACACGCCAAAAAATAAGGAGGAGTTTTTGTACCGTACAATCTTTGAATCGCATTTTCCGTCTACTGCAGCTGCGCAGACCGTTCCGTCAGTGAAGTCTGTCGCCTGTAGCACGCCAGAGGCACTGGCATGGGATGCTTCATTCCAGAACCTGAACGATCCATCGGGTAGGGCTGTAGCCTCCGTACATCAGGAAAGTTATGAGAAATCCAAAGTCGAAGCCGTGTAACTAATCAACCAATCTCATATAATGTTGTAATAGGGGTATCCGAGGATATCCCTATTTTTTTTGAGCTGTAGATTCCCCAAGTCTGATCCCTGCTTCGTAAAGGCATAGGCAGCTGAAGAATTGCTTTGACATAAACAAGGGCTATGCGTATGTTTTTTGAATTATCTTTTGTAATTTTCCGAAAACCAATCCTGCCGAACCTACAGGATGCTGAACGAATTAACATACGAATGAAAGAATATACGAAACAAAGAAATCTGAGGTCTTTTGGACTGGCATTTTTGCTGTTGAGCAGCACAGCTATTTTTGCGCAAAATAAGGATGCCGTCGTTGCTGCCATTGTCCAGGAAGCTCAGGTCAATTCGCAGCTCGAAAACTATGCGTTTGAACTCGTTGATATGATCGGTCCACGTCTGGTCGGAAGTCCGCAGATGCAGCAGGCACATGACTGGGTCGTGAAGCAGTATACCGCGCTGGGTGCGGATGCACGTAATGAAGCCTACGGTGAATGGCGCTCCTGGGAAAGGGGCACCTCCCAGGTGACCATGACTTATCCGCGGATTAAATCGCTCGAAGGAACACAGCTGGCTTTTAGTCCGGCGACAAAAGAAAAAGGTGTGGAAGCTGAGGTGGTGGCGATGCCGCCATTTCGTTCTCAAGCTGACTTCCAGTCCTGGCTAAAGACAGTTAAAGGTAAAATTGTCCTGATCGGGATGAACCCCATTTCAGGTCGATCCGATGCCAACTGGAAGGAATCGGCTTCTGCCAAAGCTTATGAAAAATATCAGGCGCTCAAAAGTGAGCAGCTTAGGCAATGGGAGCTCAGTATGTCCTATACGGGGAGTACGCGACGGACTTTGCCATTGGTACTGGAAGCTGCCGGAGCTATAGGGGTAATCGATTCCTATTGGACCGAACTGCCCGGTATTACCCGTATTTTTGATGCAAAATCCAAACAGATTCCGGTCTTTAATATCGCTTTGGAAGATTATAGCCTCCTTTATCGCATGGCTGAACGTGGTGTCAAGCCGCGCATACTTTTGCAGGGAAAATCCCGGGAACTGGGAACGGCGAAGACGTATAACAGCATTGCTGAGATCAAGGGAAAAGAAAAACCAAATGAATATGTGGTCCTGTCGGCACACCTGGATTCCTGGGATGGAGCTACGGGGGCAACCGACAATGCAACAGGGGTCATCACGATGATGGAAGCCGTTCGTATCTTACGAAAAGTGTATCCCGACAACAAACGAACGATCTTGGTGGGCAATTGGGGCAGCGAGGAACAGGGGTTGAACGGCTCGTCGGCTTTTGTTGAAGATCATCCCGATGTCGCTAAAAATATTCAGGTGGTTTGGAACCAGGATAATGGAACCGGACGTATTGTGCGCATCGCTGGAAGTGGTTTTGAAAAAGCTTATGAATATATTGGCCGCTGGTTGCAATATCTGCCCGAAGAATTTCGTACTGAAATCCAGACGAGTTTTCCGGGTATGCCGGGAACCGGTGGGAGTGACCACTCTTCTTTTGTCCAAAAAGGAATTCCGGCTTTTGGTCTTTCTTCCACCTCTTGGGATTATGGAAAATTAACCTGGCATACCAATCGGGATACTTACGATAAAATTGTCTTTGATGAGGTTCGGCAAAATGCGATTATCGTCGCGGTGTTGACTTACCTCGCCTGCGAGGAACCGACCTTGGTGTCGCGCGACAAAATTGTGCTGCCCATTGATAAGGCAGGTAAACAAATGTCCTGGCCGACAAATTTACAATCCAAAAGAACAAGTGGTAATTGATGCTGAAGAATGGACTTGTGCCGTCTGTCTTTTTCCGCTGTTTGGGGTTGGTCTTCGGCCGTGTCGCCAGCGAGAAACTGCTATCTTACGGTCTGATCAGCGTTGGCTCCGATGCCTGGTTGGCCAAAGGGCAACAGGCGCACAATGGCAGCATTGTGCTGATTCCTGGCAATGGTAATAAGTTATGTTTCTTTATTGTCTTTCCCTTGCGTAACCGGATTGCAGAATAATACCAGTATCTTCTAATCGACTAATAATACCGGGCCAAATCCTTATTCAAAGGCGCCAATCGGAAAGAAAGGCGCCTTATGTTTAATGATATGCTCGTCTATTTTTTAAGGTGCTGATTAAAATAATCGGCAATTTTCTCGTACATATGAATGCGGTCCTTGCCCATTACATTATGTTCGTGGGTAGGGTATAAGAAATAATCGACCTGTTTTCCGGCTTTAATGCATGCTTCCAGAAATTCCATGCTGTTTTGTTGTACAACGACCGGATCCTGTGCGCCATGGATGATTAATAAACGTCCTTTCAGTTGATCCGCTTTATTTAGTAAAGACGTCAATTTATATCCTTCAGGGTTTTCCTGTGGGGTGTCCATATAGCGTTCACCGTACATAACCTCATAAAATTTCCAGTCGATCACCGGCCCCCCGGCGACTGCTGCTTTAAAAATGTCGTTATGATGCAACATAAATGACGTTGTCATAAAACCACCAAAGCTCCAGCCGAAGATGCCCATGCGTTGTTGATCGACAAAGGATTTTGATTTCAGAAATTCAATTCCTTTTAGCTGATCGGACATTTCATTTTGACCAAGGTTACGATGGGTAGCGGTATAAAAATCCCGGCCCCGGTAATTGGTGCCACGATTGTCCATGGTAAATACGATGTATCCCTGTTGCGCCATATAGAGATCAAAGTAGCCTGCACCACCCAGCCATTTGTTGGAAACCAGCTGGGAATGGGAGCCACCGTACAAATAGTACATGACCGGATATTTCTTGGCCGGATCAAAATCATTTGGATAGATAATGCGGCCGGTCAAAGGGTATTTGCCATCTGCCGAAGTCAGCTGGACAAATTCTATTTTTGGATTATTGATTTTTCCGTTGAACGGATTGTCAGCTTTGATCAGTACCGTTCCTTTGCCTGATTTGACCGCTTTGACCTGGATCATATTCGGCGTCTTCAGATCGCTATATTGATCATAGATATATTTTCCGTCATCACTCAGCGAGGCCTGGTGTATACCGGGTTCGTTTGTCAACTGAACCGTTTTTCCGGATTTAAGGTCTACCTCAAATAGCTGACGGTCCATGCCATTGTTGGTGACACCGATATAGCTTACTTTGTTCCCGTCCGCAGAAAAATCCAATAGATTGTCCAGCACAATATCCTGATAACCTAATTTTTTGATCAGTTTTCCTTCTGTATTGTAGAGGTACAGCTGGTTGTAGCCCTCTTTGTCGGACTGGTAAAGAAATTGGTCTGGCTTGTTAGGTAAAAATGTGAGCGGATTTTCCGGTTCTACCCAGGTTGTGGCAGTTTCCTCAAACAATGTTTTGACCAATGCGCCGTTTTCGGCATTGTATTTATTGAACTTAAGGTCATTTTGATCCCGGTTAAGTACACCCACATAGATAAATTTACCTGAAGGGTCCCAGGTTACGCAGGTCAGGTATTGCTCACTGTGGTCTCCGGTTTGTAGTGTTACCTTTTGCCCTGTCACTGTATTATAAATAACTAAAGTTACCTCTTCTGACTTCTGCCCTGTCATGGGGTATTTTGTCCATTTAATCTCGGCGACTTTAGGGCTCCATTGTGGCAGTGGATAGTTGGCAACCATAGTCTCGTTCTTGCGATAATAGAGCAGTTTGTCATTTTGAGCATTCCACCACATTCCTTTTTTTATGCCAAACTCCTGACGGTGGGTATAATCACTGCCATTGACGATACCTTTGTCGCTGTCACTGGTAACTGCAGTCACTTTTCCATCTTTGTCAACGATAGCAATGTTGTTGTCGAGCAGATAGGCAACTTTTGAAAAATCTGCGCTCAATTCACGGTTTGCTCCCTGACTATCGTTTCCGATAAAACTTTCGATGCTTTTTGATTTGACGTTGTAGGCTACGGTGTATACCTTGTCCTTTCCGTTTACCTGAAGCAACAATGAATTACCATCACGCCATTTGTAGTCATAAGGAAACATTTGCAAATGGAATGTCTCGTTTGGAATTGCGGCTTTTAAAGCTGCCTCAAGTTCTGTTTTCGACAGCAAGCTTGTTTCAGTCCAGTTGTTTTCCGCGCTTTTGGAGAACAGGTTTTGGTACGATTTATCGAGGTAAGAGAAGCTGTTTGATTTTGGGATCCAGGAAGTGGCAGGAATGGATGTTGGTGCGTAGGTGCGTGGTCCAAATACCGTTTCTTCCAAATTAAGGTTTCGTTGGGCATGGCTGGTTAGAGCGCTTGCCAACAAGAAGAATAGCGCAATTCTTTTCATTAGAATATTTTATTTTTAATGATGCTGTACCATCATAAGTGCTTTTTGTCGCTATGATGGCATTTGCTTTTAAATTTTATAGGGCTAAATTAGGTAAATAGCCCTATAAAACCTAGTACAGAATTGTTGCTTGTCTAACTGAAATTGTTGCCAATGCCTATAATTTGCGGAGCCAGATGTTTCTGAACTGCACCAGATCCCCATGATCTTGCAGGATAATAGGGCCCGGCCCATGGCTCACCTGTTTCGGTAGTCCGATGTATTCCGTTGTACCGTCAATCTGGGTGTTGTTTTGGACAATGACGCCGTTGTGAAGGACAGTAACTGTACCTTTGCTGATCAATAGACTGTCTTTATTAAACTGAGGTGCTTTGTAGATAATGTCGTAAACATGCCATTTGTCCGCTACAATAACCTGCGCTAGTGGTGGACGCTGCTTGTAAAGGCTCCCGGCGCCGCCATTGACATAGGTTGGATTGTTGTTGTTGTCGAGGACCTGGATTTCATAGAGGCCCTGCAAGAATATACCGCTATTGCCCCGACCCTGGCCTTCACCTTTGATCATTTCCGGACTTTTCCACTCAATATGGAGCTGAAAGTCGGTGAAATGCTCGGTGGTCTCTATATTTCCGCTTCCGGGTTTTACTTCAAGCGTATTATTGGCTACGGTCCAATTTGCTTTCCCCTTTTCGCTCTTCCATTTGCTCAGATCCTTGCCGTCAAAAAGTACGATGGCATCACTCGGGATTCCTTTGTCAAGCGTTACCGTAGGCGGGACAGGACTATAATATTCTGTGTCGCTAGCTTTCATATTTGTCTGGGCATAGACTGCGCTGGCGCCGCATAGGATCGCCATCGTTAGTGCCGAAGGTAAAGAAAAGTTCATCTGTTGGGTTTTTGTTGTATTTAAACTTAGGAAAATTTGTTTTTATATACAATTATAATTTCAGAATAGCGCGTATCCCGCAGCTTATGTTGGCGTATTGAGGCTGTTTGCATGAGCTGGACATCATGGAATTCGCGGAGACCATTGTTTTTTTGATTTGGAACAATTTGCTTAGGTTTGTGCATGGCAACCATTTTACAGACAGTATCCCTGAAAGAGGCGCGATTTTATGCGCCAATTGGCTATTACGAAGAAGAGCAGATTCTCGGTAATGAATTTTTTGTGTCCATTGATGTCTGTTTTCCTTTTGATAACACGGAAACAGAGGATTTGCGCAATACTTTAAACTACGAAGAGCTGTACCAGATTACGGCAAAGGTGATGCAGCCCCGACGGAAATTGCTGGAATCTGCCGCGGCAGAGATTCTGGAGCAGATTAGAACGGCCGTATCACATGCCGAAACAATCGTGGTTGTTATTCGTAAATCAAACCCACCTTTCGGCGGAGATCTGTCCTTTTCGGAGGTCAGTCTTAAATACCTGAAAGATTAATTTTCAAACTGGACCAGCGGAAGCCCGGAATGCTTGCTTAATTTTGCAGACCCATTGTATTAAAGTATTAAACTGATTAAATGAATATTTACGATCTTGTTATAGCCGATAAGGAAAAGATAGCACTAGCAGATGTTTTTTTAGCAGCTGATAGCCGGCAGAAGCTTCTGCAGCTGATCAAGGAACATCGTTATATCCGCGAACTTTCGGAATATGGCCTACCTGTAAGCAATAAGATTCTATTGCACGGTTATTCTGGCTGTGGAAAAACAACAACAGCAAAAGCGCTGGCGACAGCACTCGAGAAGCCCATCTATGTATTGAATTTAAGCAATCTGATCTCCTCCCGTATCGGTGAAACTTCACAGCATATCAAACAGGTCTTTGATAAGGCAGGTCGTGAAAAAGCGGTGCTGTTTCTGGATGAGTTTGACCAGATCGGGAAAGCACGCATCAGTGAAGAAAAAGATGTGGGTGAGATGCGACGCCTCGTGAATACGATTATCCAGCTGATCGACTATTTTCCAGCTGAAGCAGTATTGATTGCGGCAACCAATCATCCCGAAATACTGGACACGGCGATTATCCGACGATTCCAGCTTCGCCTGGCTTTTGAATTGCCGACTCAGGTACAGTTGGATGCTTATTACGATAAGTTGTTTTCGCCTTTTCCGCAATATGATGCCCTGGTATCACGCGTCTATGGAATTTCTTATGCCGAAGCAAAAGATTATACCTATAACGCCGTCAAATTTTTACTGATTGCGGCGCTGGAACATGGAGAAAAGCAGGGACAGGAAAGCTAAAGCCCTATTTTGATGTTTTGTCAAATTAAATTCTTCTGAAAACAGTTTGCCTACTGTGACGTTAATGCTATAACGGATAATGGGACATCGGCCCGTACCAATGACAAAATCGTTCAATTTTAAAGCTGTTTTAAATCTTGATGTGTCAATATGTCTTTTGTTTCTGTGATTGAATGACATTTTGTCTTTGTTTTGCGACTGGTACGTGAATTGAATATTCCCTACAAAAGAGTTAGAAAATAAAGCTTAACAAAAAATAAAAAAATTAGGAGGACAAAAAATGGCATTAATTAAATTCCCTACAAAAAGTTTAAACACCGATGCAGTAAACCCATTTGTGAATACCGTATTTGACAATCTGTTCAACGACAATTTTATCTCAGATCGTTTGGTATCACGTGTTCCTGCAGTAAATATCTCGGAATCTGAAAAATCATTTAAGATTGAAATGGCCGCTCCGGGATTGGATAAGTCAGATTTTAAAATCAATGTGGATAAAAATTTGATCACGATTTCAGCAGAGAAAAAAGACGAACAAACAAGTGAGGAAAAATTGTACAGCAAAAAAGAATTCAATTATAGTTCGTTTTCAAGATCATTTACTTTACCCGAAACTGTTGACTACAGCAATATTGAAGCAGCGTACGAAGGTGGAATATTGATCTTAACTGTCGGTAAGAAAGAAGACGCGATCATTGCAAAGCGTTTGATCGAAGTAAAATAGTTTATATAACGGGCATCGTCTGACTTAGGGTTGACGGATGTTTCATAAGATAGTTTTTAGGTTTAGTTTATGTTTTAATCCCCCGGCATCCATTTAGATTCCGGGGGATTTTTTTATCCAATTTCTTCGTATCCTGTGGCGCGTGGCACTTTGGCCAGATAGGGCTCCATTTCTTCGGGCAGTTTGGTCAGCTTTCGTCGTTTTAAATCAAGCCAGGCGCCGTCAACGTTGACCGTACAACACAGCGCTCCATCCTTGCGGTAGACCTGATGTACAAAAGAAAATCGGCTGTTTATCTTACTGTATTTGGTTAATTCGACCTTTACCTGTACATACTCGTCGAGATGTACTTCCTTGGAGTAGATCAGCTCTTCCCTGAATAGAATCGGTCCGATCTGAAACTCGGCGAACTTATCCAGCGAAAAGCCCATTTTGTTTAACATATTGCTCCGTGCCTGTGCACAGATATCCGCATAAGCAGAATGGCGCATGTGTCTATTGGCATCGATTTGCGCCCAGATGACCTGGCCTTCGTAAAATATATTTTCCATAATTATTATCCTGATTTGCCTCCTTTTTATGAACAATTTACATATTTTTAAATTAAGCTGTAACACTTTGTTTGTTTGCTATACTTATTAGCTGAAAAGATCTAAAAAAAATTACCATTGGCTCATTCGGAAACAGAATTTCTTCGATTGATTGACGAAAATAAAGGAATTATCGTCAAGGTGAGCCGTATGTATATGGATGACCATGAGGGGCGGCAGGATCTTTATCAGGAAATTGTATATCAGCTCTGGAAGTCTTACGCCTCGTTTAAGAATCAAAGTAAGTTTTCGACCTGGATGTACCGTGTCGCACTAAATACCGCGATGGTATTTTTAAAGAAAGAGAAGAAGCAGCAGATTTACGATAGCCTCGAGGAACGTCATGATTTTGCGGAAGAGTCCTATAATCCGGATAAAGATGAGCAGCTAAAAATATTCTATCAGGCAGTACATGAATTAAACGCGGTGGAAAAAGCATTGATCTTTTTATTTCTGGAAGGTCAGAGCCACCGCGAAATAGCCGCGTATTTAGGGATATCTGAAGTGAATGCGCGGGTTAAATTAAATCGTACCAAAGAGCGGATTCAACAAATCATTAAAAAATACAATTATGAATTTTGATGAATTAAAAAAATCTTGGCAAGAACAGCCCATGGATGAGGATTTGCAAAATCCAAATCTTAAACATTATAAGGAAGTCGGCAATATCATGGCCAAACTAAGACGTAATATCAAACGTGAATTTATTTCTTGGGTAGTCTGCATGTTTTTCCTGATTGCCGTACCTATGCTTCCTATCTATAAAATCTCCGGATATGCGGCTTTTGCCTATTACTTTTTTATTGTGCAGATCTCCCTGTCAAGCCTGCTTTACTATCGTCGGTTTTATTATCTGATCAAAAGTGCCAAACAAATTGATCTGCTCGCATCAAGGGAGCACCTTCTCAAACTGTATTATGATCTCAAATATGCCGTAGAGACCTATCGTATTGTCGCCTATGTCATGATTCCCCAGGGCTTATTTCTCTACCTCATTATGATTGGCCAAAATAGGGCAGTCGCCTGGTTTGAAAAATTGTATCACTTCAAGGAAACTTTACAGCAGGATCCTAACTTTATTTTATGGATCATCTTGTCTGCAATTATTTCTATCGTAATTATTGTAGTGATTACTGAAATTATGATCCGTGTCTATTACGGGGATTACGTTAAACAGATCAAAGAAAATTTGGATCAGATGGAAGCTGAATAGCTTGTTTTTGGACGGCCGAAACCTGCTGGAGTAAGTGAATTTTTACTTTCAGCAAACCGTAAAGCGAAAAAGGTAAGGTTTTTGTTCCGTATCTTGTTTTCGAAAATCCTTGTCCATGATGTACAATCCGACCAAGAAGTTACAGCGAAGTTCCCAGATATTAAGCATATTGGCAAAATATGGTTTCAAGGATGCTATTGCCCGGCTGCCCTGGAAAGGGTCAAGAGCGAGCTTAGAACGTAATATTGATGTTGACAAGATTAGTGTATACACACGTATCCGAATGGCTTTGGAGGAGCTTGGGCCTGCCTTTATTAAGTTAGGGCAGTCTGCTTCCACACGGGAAGGGCTGCTCCCAAAAGACCTGGTCGAGGAACTCAAACGTTTGGAAGACAATGTGCCACCCTTTGAAGTCAGCATCCGGGAATACCTTGCTGAGGAACTGGGATTAGACGTTACAGCGCAGTTTCAGAGCATCGATACCGAACCTTTTGCCGCAGCCTCTATCGCACAGGTATATCGGGCAACCCTAAAAGACGGAACAAAAGTCGTATTAAAAGTACGCCGGCCTGGAATAGATGAGGTCATGCGCGTCGATCTTGCGCTTATGCGGGATATCGCCAAGATCCTGACCATGTACAACGATGCCCTGGAGAATCTTAATCTTTCGTTGATTGTCGAATCTTTTGCAATGACGCTGCAGGAAGAAATGTCCCTGGTCATTGAACGGCATAACATCGAACGCTTTGCCAAGAATTTTAAAGGCAACAAACTAATCAAAGTGCCCAAAGTCTATCCTGATCTGTCTACTGACCGCGTGCTCTGTATGGAATACCTCGACGGATTCAAAGTGACGGATGTTGCTGAAATCAAACGGCGAGGAATGGACGTGGAAACCTTAGTCAAAAATGGGATCAACCTCTACCTGGAACAGGTGATTATCCATGGTTTCTTTCACGGTGATCCGCACCCCGGTAATATGATGGTAATGGCTGATGGCCGTATTGCCTTTCTCGACTTTGGCAACATGGGGAAATTGCTCGGAATTGACCGACGGCAGCTCGAAGAGTTTATTCAGTCTGCAATTTCCGAAGATGCAGTGCGACTCGCCGACGTTATTGAAGACGTGGCTGTCGTGAGCCATATCCCTGACCGAAATCAATTTGAGCGTTCCCTGTACGAAATATTCGACATGATCGATAATGTTTCCCTGGGTGATCTTAGTCTCGATCTGCTGTTCAATAAACTCTGGAAAATCATCGGTGATAATCGTTTGTATTTCCCAGAATATATCTATCAGCTGATGCGCGGCATCTCACTGATGGAAGGCATCGGCCGTCAGCTTTATCCTGATCTGAATATCATGGAAAGTATTAAGCCTTTTGCACGTCGGATTATGATGGAGCGGCTTTCGCCCGAAGCTATTTTCAAGAAAGGAAAGCATAAGATCGAATCTTTCGCACGGGATGTGGAAAAGCTTCCGGAAGACATGCGCGCTCTGGTGCGCCTTTTTCGTACCGGGAATTTTACGCTTAACCATCGCTTGATCAGCGCTCGCTCGTTCAATGCCATTCTCCGCAAAGGGGTAAACCGGATTGTGATCGGTATTATGTTTATGTCTCTCAACTTATTGGGTGGAATGGTTATTGTCGCACGTATTGAACCTCAATGGCTGGGGATTCCTGTTTTTGCCTGGATATGTCTGGGGTCAGCGTGGATCTTTGCCGTATATTTGTTTATCGCCATGATCAGGGCGAAGGATAATGATTAAATGGCTTGCTGGCATTAGCCTATTTTTTTGAATGATTTATGCAATGAGTAATCTCGGATAATCTAATAGCACAACACATATAATGGAAATCAATCTAATTGGAAAAAAGGCCCTGATCGGTGCCAGTTCTACCGGTATCGGCGCGGGCATAGCCCGAGTGCTGGCATCCTGTGGCGCTTCGGTTACCTTGGCATCACGCAGTGAAGAGAAATTGAAGCATACGTTGGAAAGCCTGGATACCTCAAAAGGGCAGCGGCACCAATATATCCTGGTCGACTACAATGATCACGAAGCCTATAAGGTAAAAATAGATGACTATTTTCAGTCAAATAAAGTGGATATTCTGGTCAATAATTCCAATGGGCCACAGGCGGGGACGATCGACCAGAAAAACCTGGCGGACTACCAGCATGCCTTTGAACTTTTGTTCCAGAATCATTGCTATACGACTTCCTGCGCATTGCCCTATATGTTGGCAAATCGATATGGACGGGTGATCAATGTATCGTCCTCTACAGTGAAGGAACCTGTATCCAATCTGGTTTTGTCCAATACCATCCGTACCGCATTGATCAGCTGGAGCAAATCGCTTTCGGATGATGTCGCAAAAGATGGCGTAACAGTCAATAGTATTTTAACAGGGTTATTCGATACCGAAAGGATTCAATCGTTGACCAATATGGATGCACAGCGGTTAGGTATATCGTATGAGGAAGCGCTACAGTTACGTTTAAAACAAGTGCCGGCCGCACGCCTGGGCAAGCCCGAGGAATATGGTTACCTGGTTGCCTTTATTTGCTCGGAGTACGCCAATTATCTCACGGGGACCAATATTCCCCTCGACGGCGGCATGTTAAAAGGCTTGTAAGGTAAAAAAGAAATTCGCCCGGGAACGGGGAGCTTTTGACTAAGTAAGCTGTAAGCTTTAAAAAAAAGTGGCTATCCAAAATCTTGAGTAGCCACTTTTCGTTAGTCTGTGTGATTTAATAATCTTTGCTTAGTTCAATACCAACTCCGTATTGACAATAATGTCGACATCAGAAGCAACAGCTTCTACACCCGAAGGTAATTTGTCGTTGTATTTTATACCAAAATCATGACGGTTAATTTTAGCTTTTGCTGTAAAGCCTGCACGTGTTTTCCCCCAAGGATCGGTAATGACTCCACCATTTTGGGTGACATCGAAAGTTACTTGCTTCGTTACATCACGGATGGTCAGATCTGCTACCATGATGTATTTACCTTTCACCTTGGCATTTTTGAAGGTAATTGATTTTAACGTCATTTTTGGAAATTTCTCTGCGGCAAAGAAATCATCCGTTTTTAAGTGATTGTCACGTGCTTCAATGCGCGTATCAATGCTATTGACATCAATGGAGAAATTTACTTTTGCATTGTTGAAACTTGTTGCGGTTGCAGTTTCAACTGTTCCCTCCACTTTGGTAAACTGACCGTCAACGAAACTGATGCCAAGGTGTTTGACATCAAATCGTGCATTGGTGTGCCCGGGGTCTGCCGACCATTTTACTTGTGCTACAGCAACATTAACCATTAACACTGCTACTGCCAGAAATTGGAAAAATCTATTCATGTTGTTTTCTATTTGTTTATTTATCAAACGTTTAATTGTTCAAAATGTTTGTTTGAACAAGCTTTTGCAAAGGTGAGATAATCTTAAATAGAAAAAATTGATGTAGGTCAAGAATTTCGATTGGGCTTTAAAATTTGTCTTTTTAAACGGCTTAAAAACTCTTGTGTGACCCCGAGATAGGAGGCCAGTTGCATATTTGATATCCGTGGATATATTTTAGGATACCTTTTGATAAAATCCAAGTAGCGTTCCTGGGCTGTAAAACCTATGCTTGATATGATGCGGTGCTGGGAGGCGATTTGTGCCCGTTGGGCCATAATTCTGGAAAGCTTCTCATAGATCGGATGGTCTTCGTACAATTTATCTTTATCTGTTTTTGATAAGGTAAGTACAACCGAATCTTCTAGGGCCTGAATATTCTGCAGGGCCGGTTCCTGATAATTGAAACTGGCAATATCACCAACCCACCAGTCTTCAATGGCAAATTGTAGGATATGTTCGATACCGTCGGCTGTGACATAGAATGATTTAAACAGACCACTGAGGACATAGGCTTCATAGTGACAGATTTCACCGGCCCTTAAAAAGTATTCCTTTTTCTTGATTTTTCTGACATGATAACGCGATACAATATCATCTAATTCTTCTTCGCTGACATTGATACGCTTTTTTACAAATTCCTTGAATTGTTCCATTAGGGTGCAAAATACAAAATTTTGCTTTGCTAATTTAATAGGCTGGTTGATTTCAGCCAATTTTAAAGCAAAATAACCTAGCGACGAAACTTTGGGTGAAAGAATAGCGGTATTTGCTGGATATGAACAATATGATGGTTCAGGTATCTAGTAATTTGGACATTTTGGTGTAATATTTGAATAAAGAAAACGTAATTCAACTTGGTTTCATCAATAATTGGTATCTTTTATTGAAATTTTAAATTTTGGTAGAAGTCCAACGTTAAACATGTTCTAATGAAGTTTGTAGCACCGAATAAACTTGAAAATGATAAGGTCGTATTAAAATTGATTGACCCGGTCGATTTTGATGTCCTGTATCAAGTGGCGAAAGATCCTTTGATATGGGAACAACATCCTAATAAAGACCGCTGGAAGGAGGATGTCTTTCGTGCTTTTTTTGATGCGGCCCTGGAGAGTAAAGCAGCTTATCTTATTTTAGATAAAACAACCGGGCAATGCATAGGAAGCACCCGGTATTATGGTTTGAATGAAGCTGAAAAGTCTATTTTCGTTGGTTTTACCTTTTATGCGAGAGCCTATTGGGGAGCAGGAATAAATCCTTTGGTCAAGGAAATGATGTTTGACTTTGCCTTTAATTTTGTGGATAGGATTTATTTGCACGTAGGAGCCGAAAATTACCGTTCACAAAAAGCGGTAGAACGTTTGGGTGCGAGCAAGGTGGCCGAGAAAATGGTGTCTTATGTCAACGAGCCCGAACGAAAGAATTTTGAATATGCCCTGGATAAGTCCACATGGCTCAGAGCCAAGCGATAAACAGCTGTTGCTTAGCTGAATTATCCCTTGACTCCGCTCAATATACTGCCGATAATAACGGTCAATACAATCAATGTAATGATGATATAGAGCTTATCTTTTTCAATAATAAAACCGAAGAGGGAGCCTATTACCCGTACAATAGGTGTACAGATCAAGAGCAAAACCCCAAGTTGTATAATTTGGGGAATATTTTTGTTGAATACCCCAACGATAATCCCATGGATGGTGGTATTGGATTTTCCCTCACCGATAAAGTCTCTGTAGTTGGGTACTGAATCCTGTCCATGGACTACCAGATACCAGATACCACCGATCACCAGGATGGAGGAGGCCAGGATAACGCCTATGCGTAAAATTTGTCCCACCAAAAGTGAGATATCCTTATCACCCCAATAGTTTTTTGAAAATACCTGTTTCATCTGCAAATAATTATTTTTAAATGTTTATCGCCAACGGAAAAACGAAACGTATTATTGTTATTCGTTAAAGATTTGCCTGCTTAAAATTTTTGTTGAAATCCATTAAAAATCATTTCGAGTGCGACCAATGTGATGGCTACAGCGAAAATAATACGCAAGGTCTTGGGGTTCATTCGTTTCAAAAGCTTTGACCCTGTAATAGCGCCACAAAGTACACCCAGAATGACGGGAAAGGCAATACCAGGATCCATATAACCCCGTTGTAGATAAACCACGGCTGAAGCCGCTGCCGTCACCCCGATCATGAAATTACTTGTTGTTGTACTTACTTTAAATGGAATTTTCATCATGCTATCCATGGCGAGTACTTTCAGGGAACCTGAACCTATGCCCAGTAGTCCCGAGAGCACCCCGGCAACGCCCATTAATGAAAAGCCACCAACGACATTAGTCAGTTTATAGGGAACAAGCTTGCCTTCCGAAGGGTAGGAACTGTTCAGTTTTAACTTTTCGGCCAAAGCCGAACCACCGGATAGCGCATGTTCATTTTTCTTGCGCACCGTCATTGCGGCCGAAAAGATCAATACCACACCAAAGATAATGGCAATGGTGTTGGTGGGCATGTAGATCGCGATAACGGCACCAATGACAGCGCCGATTGTCGTTGCGATTTCCAAAAACATCCCGAGCCGAATATTGGTGATCCCTTCTTTGACGTAGGCTGTAGCTGCACCCGAAGAGGTTGCTATTGACGCCAGTAATGCTGCCCCAATGGCGTAACGGATGTCAACGTGGAACAGGAGGGTCAGCAGTGGAATGACGACAACCCCTCCCCCTAAGCCTGTCAGCGAACCTAAGAGTCCTGCTACAAATGCACCCAAAAGGAGGATGAGTGTAAAGGTGAGAATAGTCATATAGTTGTTTGTTGCTCCGGGGACATCAGTGAGCCTCCGGAAGATAATTTGCTGTAAACTTAAGGGCTTTTTGTTGTTTTTGAAACTTTGTGGCCTGAATAGATACAAATGTTACATCAATAGGTGCCCCATTGCATCCGGTGAAAGAGATGCTGCCTTACACCTCACGGCGTAGGCAGCAGGGTCATCTTTCTGTTTGAAGATTGCAATATTGTTTTGCCAGCAGTGTTTTCAGGACTGCCAACAATATTTTGTTGACCAGTAGCATTGGCGGTTACAGCCGCTTTCTGTTGGGCGAATGCAATTGAAATTAAAAATAGAGAAAATAGCAAGGTTTTCTTTGTCATCATGATCAAATCTTATGAAGCAAAGAAAAAGGACATAGATTAAAAGCCCCTTAATAAATGCTTAAAAAAAACTTAAAATTTAACTGTTTGACGATAAATAAAAGATGGTTCGATTTGTTTTTTAGCCCATTATGGGTAAAAATGCGAATGGGTTTGAAGGAGCGGTCTATTGAGCATTGGTTAGGATATTTGCCTCTTTAGCTGCTGGTAAGGGAAACTTTAGCACAAATATATGCGTAGATTGCTGCATATCGGCTTTGTATTCAATGTTTGCTTGATGTGAGTCCATAATGCGTTTGACAATCCTTAGGCCTAGGCCCGATCCCGTAATTTCTGAAGCGTTCTCCCCTCGGCTGAAGGCCTCAAAAATACGCTTTTGATCATTCGTGCTGAGCGGGGCACCATGACTGCTGACCATTACTTTTAGCTGGCTCGAGGACTCATGGATAACAACAGTCACCTCGGGATGATAGGAATAGAGTGCTGCATTTTTGAAAAGATTGACAAATGCTATTTCAATCAGTTGGGCGGAGCAAAAAATACTCAGTGTAGGGTCGTCGACGCCTTTTATAGAAAAGTCGATCTGCAGGTCGGGAAAGGTCTTTACTGCCTTTTCATATGCCATAAAAATAATCTCATCGATGCGTTCTTCCTGATAAGTGGTCTGTAGTGTTGCCGAATCAAATTTTGAAAGCAGCATCAACGAGTTTGTTACTTCCGAAAGATGCTGTGTCTCCTTTGAGATATTGTCAAGTATATGGCTGACGTCTTCATCCAGCTGATGTTGATGGCGGAGGTTCTCCAGTTGAAATGACATTCTGGCCAGCGGTGTCCTCAACTCATGGGAGGCACTGGAATTGAATTCTTTTTGGGATTCAAATGCATTGGACAGCCGCTTCAACATGGTGTTGAATGCCTGGGTCAATACCGCGATCTCGTCCGTATTTCCGGCATATTTAACCGGATTGGTCAGCTTACTGGCATTGATCTGCGTGATGTCATTTTTTAGCCTGTCTAAAGGACTTAATAAACGTAGAATAAGGTTGTAACTAAAAAACCAGATCAGCAGGGCACTCAGTAAAAATAAGATGGTTAATACGATGGCCAGGTGGTCCAATTTTTCGTTGCCCGAATAATCCTGGGCCTTTACCAAAAGATAGTAGGCCTGTTGGTTAATCAGATAATATTTGCCCAATATTTCATATTGATCCTGTTTATAGAAGATGCGTTTTTCATTTTCCAGTCGGTTGATAATGCGCTGATCCCAGGCAATGGTTTTGTCTTTTACCGTGCTGAAAATAAGTTTTTTGTTCTTGTCCAGGATAATGACGTCTTCATAAGAAAGTCCATCTTCAATATCCTGGAAGTAGATTTTATAAGATTCGCGGTCAAAGGAAGGGGTATTGGCAATGTAATGTGAAATATAGTCCAGCTTATCTATCAGGCGCTGGCGGAATTGATCATTCCTGAAATCGACGCTGGCGTAATAGATAATTAGCATTGCAATTCCAAATAAAATGGAGAAGGCAATGCTAAAACCGATCGCTATTTTCTTTTTTAAAGTCATTTATCGGCAGCAAGGTAATAACCAAATCCGGGGCGGGTGTGGATAAGCTTATTTTCAAAATTCTTGTCTATTTTTTTACGTAAAAAATTAATGTAGACTTCGATGGTATTTTGTGTTGTCTGAAATTGATTCTTCCATACTTCTTCTGAGATATACTGCTTGGACAAGGTGCGCCCATTGGCCTGAGCCAGGATTAGTAGTAACTGAAATTCTTTTTGTGTCAGGCTGATTTCTTCATTGGCCCGGAGGACGCGGGCTTCTTCGGGATAGATAACAAGATCATCAATAACCAAAGTTTTTAAGCTGAGGCTTTCCTTATACTGTTGCCGGCGCAGGAGGGAGTTGATGCGCATCAACAGCTCATCCAGCACAAAGGGTTTGACCAGATAATCATCTGCGGCACGTAGGAATGCTTCCTTTTTGTCGTCGATGTCATCATAGGCTGAAAGAATGATGATCGGGGTCAGCGCATCATGGCTTCTTATCTTCTTACAGATATCAAGACCGTTGATCTTTGGGACATTGATGTCCAACAGGTAAAAATCATATTTTTTTTGATGCGTCTGCGCCAGAAACTCAATGCCGTCATAAGCTAGATCACAAGTAAAGCCCTGACTCAGTAAAAAGGATTTGATTTCAGTCGAAAGAACCCTGTCATCTTCGAGTAGCAAAATGTCCACCATAATGTATGCATTGTCGTTTCGTAAAAGTAAACAAATTTTGCCAACCGTATCGAAAGTAACTTTGGGATAGCTCCCTTTTGGTAAATCATTTAGTAACATAAGATTTACACGAAGAAATATGAAACAAAAAGAAATCTAAGTAGATTCAAATCGAAATTATAGATAAACATTATGGAAAGCAGAAGAGAGTTTCTTCGAAAGACCTTGTTATTTTCAGGGGCCGCTGGTATTGCCAGCTTTATGCCGGCATCCATTCAAAAAGCCTTCGCGATAGATCCCGTGGCAGGGAGCAGTTTTCTGGATGCGGAGCATATCGTGATACTGATGCAGGAAAACCGTTCTTTTGATCATACCCTGGGAAGCCTATCCGGTGTACGCGGCTTCAATGATCCACGTGCCGTACGCCTGCCCAATGGTCTGCCTGCTTGGTATCAGACGGATAAATCGGGTAAGGTATTTGCTCCTTTTCGCTTAAATCTCAAAGACAGCAAGGTGACCTGGATGGGCTCGCTTCCGCACAGCAGGGCAAGTCAGGTTGATGCCTTTAATGGGGGGAAATACGACCAATGGTTGACGGCAAAGCAATCCGGGAATAAGCAGTATGCCGCCATGCCCCTGACACTGGGTTATTTTAACCGCGAAGACTTACCTTTCCATTATGCCCTAGCAGACGCTTTTACCGTATGTGATCAGAATTTCTGTTCGGGTATGACCAGTACAACCCCCAACCGTTCGTTCTTTTGGACAGGAAAGATCACCGAGATGAAGGACGGTCTGCAGAAGGTCAATATTCGCAATGATGATTTTGGTTATGGAAAAATGACCTGGCAGACTTTTCCGGAGCTGTTGGAAAAGAATGGCATCGATTGGCGCTTTTATCAGAATGAAACAAGCTGTGGTGGCGGCTTATCGGGTGAAGAACGTGCTTGGTTGTCCAACTTCGGCTGTAATCTGCTGGAATTTTTTCAGGCCTATCAGGTGAAGTTCAAAGATACCTATGTCAGCAACCTTGCAGCGCAGGTGCGCGATCTGCCGGGGCAGATTTCGGCGCTCGAAGAGCGGTCGCCCGAATCGGAGGAAAAGGCAGAGAAAATCCGTGCTGATATCCGTAAGAAAAGTGAAGCGCTGGGACGGGCCGAAGCTGAACTGAAGGAATTCAATGCCGATCAGTATAATAAGCTTTCTGATTTCACCAAATCGCTGCATCAGCGCGCATTTACCATAAATAAAGGGGATGATAATTATCGTAAGCTTGAGACTCTGCAATTTAAGGGTCAAGGTAAAAAACGGACGATCGAAGTACCCAAGGGTGACGTGCTCGATCAGTTCCGAAAAGATGTTGATGGCGGAAAATTGCCTGCGGTATCTTGGCTGGCTGGTCCTAAAAACTTTTCGGATCATCCCAGCGCACCTTGGTATGGTGCTTGGTACGTCTCGGAGGTCTTGGATATCCTGACCAAAAATCCCGAAGTCTGGAAGAAGACTATTTTTATCATTACTTACGATGAAAATGATGGGTATTACGACCATGTGAAACCTTTCCTGATTCCCGATCTGATGAAGAAAGACACCGGGGCCTGTTCCGCGGGGATCGACAGCGAGGTGGAAATGGTGCGGTTGGACAATGAACTCAAACAGGGGATTCCGAAGAAACAGGCCCGTGAAGGGGCTGTCGGATTAGGGTTCCGTGTGCCGATGTATATTGCATCACCTTGGTCGCGTGGCGGAAAAGTCTGTTCACAGGTATTCGACCATACGTCTACCTTACAGTTTTTAGAATACTTCTTTAATCATAAATACAACAAGAATATCCGGCTAGATCATATCAGTGCCTGGCGAAGAACAATTTGTGGTGACCTGACATCGGCCTTTACACCTTTCGTCCAAAGACAGGAACAGCTTCCTTTTCTGGAGCGGAATCAATATATAGAAACTATCTACAATGCACAGTTCAAGAAAGACCCCGGCGGATTTGCGGAGATCACCGATCTGAACCGGGCTAAACAGCAGGTATGGATGCCGCAATTCAACCGTATACAGGAAAAGGGAATTCGTAAATCGCCCGGTTTGCCTTATGGCCATGATGCCGTTGGCTATGTGCAGAACGGTCAATTTCATATGACGATGCTGGTAGATACCGCTCTGTTTGGCAAGAAGACCAGTGGTGCGCCTTTCAATGTGTATAGTCCGCTTGCCTATACCGATGTGGAGGGACAAACCGAAACCTATCGAAACTGGAATTTTGCGGTTAAGGCGGGAGATCGACTCAGCTATCAATGGGATCTTAATAAGTTTGAAGGTGGAGAATATGCCTTTGAGCTGCATGGGCCAAATGGCTTTTACCGGAGGTTCGCGGGGCATAAAGATGCGCCGGCCCTCGTGGCTACGGTGTCGCCGGAATTTAAATCACTGACCAAAGCGCCAAGCGGGAAGCTGCTGCTGACTTTGAAGAACCTTGACGTCAAGACCGTTCAGGTGGAAGTCAAAAGTTTGAATTACCAAACCTATAGAGCGACAAAAGAAATCGAAGCGGGCAAAGAACTGGCCCTGATTTTGGATGTTGCCGAACAGGGCAATTGGTATGATTTTACCATTATGGGGCTGGGTGGCGCAAATTTCGGGTTGCAGCTTGCCGGACGATTGGAGACTGGCACGGAAACCACCACTGATCCTTTATTGGCCTAGTTTTTTGTTCGGCAGTATAGACGCGATAAGATTGCGGCAACAGAACTGAATTCGCTGCGAGATCTTTTGCGTGGTTAATTAGGCATTGGCTAATTATGAATAGAATACCGCTATGTGAAGATACCGTGACTTGCCTTAACGCGTGGCAGATAACGGTAAAGTCGGATCTGCGAATTGCCAAACGGCATTATAAGGGATCAACTGTTATATGACAATAAAGTTGGTTTCCGGAAACCGGGTTTGAATATATGTCCGCAGATAGCGCTGCGTATCTGCGCTAATGGTATTGTCTTCAGGTACAGGGAATGTGTTGTAGATCACTGTGTGCAGTTGAATCCTACGTCTGGCAATCGCCTCCAGGCTAAGAAGGGTATGGTTGATGCTACCTAATTTTCCGGACGTTACAAAAAGCAAAGGGTAGTCCATTTCCTTGATATAGTCTATAATCAGATAATTCTCAGTGAGCGGCACCATTAAGCCTCCGGCGCCTTCAATCAGTACAGCGTCATAACGTTGGCTTAATTGGATTGTTGCCTGCCTGATTTTTTCAAAATTGATTTCCCGTTTATCTATGCATGCGGCCAGATGAGGAGAGGCCGGGTAGCTGAAAATTTCAGGCATGGTTATTTTTTGCATGTCCTCTTCCGTAAAAGTGATTCCCATAAGTTTACGGTGTAGGATAATATCTTCTGAAATTGACGTATTTCCTGTCTGTACCAGTTTTTGGGTTATTGTGCGCAGCCCCGCTGCATTCCATTGTTTTGCGATAAAGCCGGTTGCATAACTTTTTCCGATCCCTGTATCTATGCCAGAGACAAAATAAATGTTGTTGTTCATTTCTTTTTTATCATTTAATTTCTACTAAATCGTTGTTGTTAATCAATTACTTGCATTGATTAACTGCTTGCTTGTCTTTCGATAGATTTTCTTTCGATCAGCCGATGTGTATACATGCATTTTTTCTGTTTAGCGGTCCTTTCTTTTCTTTGCAATGATATAGATGGGATGGTAGGTCAGTGTAACCTCCCTTCCTACGGTATAGCGTGCCGTATAGGCGTTACAATATGCCTGCAGTTTGCCTTTTGTCCAGCGATGACTTGTTATGCCTGTCACGCCGGTTTGTTTCAGGTGATTAAGTACCTGTAAAGGGCCGTCAAGGTATAGTCTGAGCAGTTCTTCTTCCGCGAGCAGGATTTCATAACCCAGGGCGACTAGTTCTGCCACAAGTTCTGATTTCGAACCATAGCTGAGACCGACCTGTGTTGTTGCACTCATCTCGCGCATATTTTCCTCGCCAAAGGTGCTAAAAGCCAGAATGCCATGTTCAAGGAGGGCGGAATGACAGCGTGCAAAGAAAGAACCGCGGCGTTCAAACCATTGGATTGTGGAACAGGAAGCAATCAGATCCAATTGTTCGGGGAGGGGACAGCTTTCGGCGTCATCACAGATAAAACTGTATTGGCTTGAAGGGTGTTGCGGCTTCACCATATCCGTCACCCGGGTTATCATTTCTGGACTGGTGTCATTGAAGATGATATGCTTTGGTAAGAAATGTTGGAGCAAAAGGCTGGAGAAAAGGCCGGTTCCGCAGCCTATTTCCAATACACGGTCTGGTCTCATTGGAATAAATCCCTGCAACAGCGTGATCATTTTTTCGGCAATTTGACCTTGGATCACCGCTGTGGAATGATAACTCATTGCGGCTTTGGAAAAGCGGGATCTAACCCGCTGTTTGTCGATCGCTATTTTCATTTTAAACTATATGCATTTTAAACCTGCAGCAAAAGCTCTTGAACTAATTTTTGGGGGTAATGGCCAGCATCGAAAAACCTATGTGGGGTATGATTCCAGGCGCGTTGCTGATTTTCTGGACTAAAAATTCTGTCTTCCGTTCCGATGTAAGCCTGATCCCATTGAAAGGCTGTGCCTGAACACGCTGCGACCTGCTCCCCAATAGCGATCAGCTCCGTTCGCAGGCTTTCGATATCACGCTTGGGTGTGTTGGCAAGAAATTGTTGCAACAGCTCCCTTGAGCCACACATCCGTAGCCGGAATTTATCCAGTGTCCATTCGCTCAGGGTAGCGAGGGTACCTTTGAATACTTGGTTGGGAATACCTTTTTCATCATCGATCGGAAACGCTGTACCATTGATGGCTGTACAGGTACGAACCGGGTAATTTCTGGATTTCAGTCCGGGTAATACCTGTGCGGCAGCCCATACCCCCATAGACCAGGCAAAAACCTGAATCTCCTCATATCCCCGGAGCAGGCTTTCGTCCAGTGCCAGGGAATGGTAGTCATAGGCAATGATCAGATCCCGGTCGGACCTACCGTTTGCCAAAAAGGGCTGTTCATCCATTCCCCAGCCCGCAAAGAATAATACGAGCTTTTTGTTGGGCGGGCTGGTATAATCCATCAGAATTGGATTGTCCGGGGTTACGACATGAAGCACCGGGGGGATTTTTTTGAGTATCATAAGCTTGCTGCAAGTTGATGGATGAGTGACGTTTTTATGCCTGCTGTTAATGAAATGCGTATCCTTGAGGTTCCTTCCGGTACAGTGGGTGGGCGGATAGGGAGTACATAAAACCCCTTCCGTTGTAGGTCTTCGGCTTTCAGTACCGCCGTCTTGCTGTCTCCGATAATCAGGGGAAGAATATGGCTTTCCGAACGACATTCATAACCTTTTGCGAGGATCTGCTGTTTGAGCAATTCGCTGTTTTTATGGAGTTGCTGACGGCGCTCTGTGAAACCGTCCAAGCGTTTTAGGACAAATAAACTCCACATGAGATTGACCGGAGGAAGAGCTGTTGTAAACAGTAGTGTTCTCATTTTATTGACCAGATAATCGCGGATAACTTGCCGGCAGACCAGATAGCCGCCCAGGGAAGCCAGCGCTTTTCCAAAGGTTCCGGTCAGGAAATCAATCTCAGCAATGCAATCTTGTTCTTCGGCACAACCCAGCCCCTTTACACCGCGGACACCCACGGCATGGGCCTCGTCGACATAAAGCAGAACGTTGGCATAGCGATGTTTGAGACTGACCAGGTAACCTAAGTCTGTGCAGTCGCCGTCCATACTGAAAATACTTTCGGTGACGATAATGATGCGCTCAAAGCGGGAAGCATACCTTGCCAATAATTCTTCGAGATGGGCGTGGTCGCCATGCCGGTACCGGAAATGCGGAGCCTTCGAAAGTCGGATGCCGTCAATTAGACTGGCATGTACCCATTTTTCGGCCAGGATGAGGGTGCCGCTATGGCAAATGGAAGGAAGGATACCCATGTTCATGTGGTAGCCACTGTTAAAAACCAGTGCGTTTTCAGTCCCAAACATCATGCTGAGCTGCGTTTCAAGTGCTGTGTACAACATATGGTTGCCTGTCAACAGGCGTGAAGATGAGGCGCTGAAAAACGCATTGTCCTTATCGAGCGACTGAAGGAATTCTTCGCGTAGTGCGGTATCTCTTGCGAGATCCAGGTAGTCGTTTGAGGAAAGATTATAGCTCGTTTGCTCTCCCTTTCGTATGATACTTCCCTCTTGGGTAATCCAGGGGAGCTCGCGGCTATTGCCTTGTTTTTCGAGTTCGTGGAGCTCTTCCGCGAAGCTATGCAATCGGTTTTTTTCCATTAATTGATTTCTTTGACAACCCGGAGCAAAGCCTGTGTTAACCTGTCTAGCTCCGCTATACTAATGATAAAGGGCGGCATGATATAAATCAGTTTGCCAAAAGGCCTGATCCAGACACCTTCCTCAATAAATCGTTGTTGTATTTGGGCCATGGAGACTGGGCTTTTCATCTCGATGACAGCGATGGCGCCCAGCACCCTTACATTTTCCACCTGAGGGAAGTCTTTTGCTGGAGCAAGCGCTTGAAGTAGCTGTGCTTCGATGGATTTTACCTTTGCTTTCCAGTCTGTAGACAACAATAATTTGACCGACGCATGGGCTACAGCACAGGCCAGCGGATTTGCCATAAAAGTCGGGCCGTGCATAAATGTGCCGGGATTACCATTGGAAATCGTTTCTGCAATAGCAGTAGAGGTAATGACGGCCGATAAGGTCATATACCCACCTGTCAATGCCTTGCCGATGCAGAGGATATCCGGTTCTACGGCGGCATGTTCGTAGGCAAAGAGCTTTCCCGTGCGGCCGAATCCCGTGGCAATTTCATCAAATAGCAGTAGGATGTTATGCTCTCTGCAAAGTTTAGCTGCCCGGCGCAGGTATTCGGGATGGTAGAAACGCATCCCGCCGGCACCCTGGACAATGGGTTCAAGGATTAGTCCGGCCAGTTCGTCCCGATGTGTTCGGATCAGTTCTGCCAGGGAAGTAATATCGCTCTCGTCCCAGGATTCATCAAACCCGATCTTAGGGGCTTCTGCAAAATAACGTATTGGAAGGGTATTGCCGAAAATGCGGTGCATTCCGGTTTCAGGATCGCATACGGACATGGCATTCCAGGTGTCACCATGGTAGCCTGAACGAACGGTGACAAAATTAGTTTTGTGAACCATGTTTTGCGCTACCCAGTATTGTACGGCCATTTTAAGTGCCACTTCCACGGCAACGGAACCGGAATCGGCGTAAAATATTTTGTCGAGCGAAGGTGGAGTGATCTCGAGAAGTGTTTTACCCAGCGCAATTGCCGGTTCGTGTGTCAATCCGCCAAACATCACATGGGACATGCTACCGAGCTGGGCAGTTACCGCAGCATTTAGTACCGGGTGGTTATAGCCATGGATGGTACACCACCAGGATGACATCCCGTCGATAAGCTGCTGCCCGTTGTCCAGTTCGATCGTACAACCCTCGGCGCGACGGACCTTGTAGGCCGGTAGCGGATCTGTGATGCGGGTATATGGATGCCATAAATGCTGTCTGTCGAAATCGTCCGTAGCGTTGTATTGTGTCATTATTTTTATTTTGTTTTCAAAAGCTGAACACTGACTTTGTTTTATTTCTCCTGTTGTTTGGCAAGGTTTCGTTCAATGCTATGATCAGGTCTCGACCATTGCGGGCGTTCGCCCAAAGCATGATATTGGGCAGCTTCTGCCGCGATGGTTTCGGGCTGGCTTTTTTTCTCAAAGGGCTGTTGCGGAATCAGGCCCAGGGTTTTGAACATCGCGAGGTCTTCATTGATGTCGGGATTGGGGGTCGTAAGTAGTTTGTCGCCTGCAAAAATCGAGTTGGCACCCGCAAAAAAGCATAGTGCCTGTCCCTCGCGGCTCATGTTACTACGGCCTGCGGATAGACGGACCTGTGTCTGTGGCAGTAAAATACGTGCGGTAGCCACCATACGTACCATTTCCCAGATGGATACTGTCTCCATTGCTTCCATCGGTGTGCCCGCGACGGGAACCAGCGCATTGATTGGTACTGATTCAGGTTGTGGTAGGAGAGCGGCAAGTGTAATCAGCATATCCGCACGGTCGGCTATGGTTTCGCCCATACCTATAATACCGCCGCTGCATACAGTAATGTTGGTTTTACGCACATTTTCGATGGTCTCAAGACGGTCACCGTAACTTCTGGTCGAGATGATTTCTTCATAATATTCGGCAGAAGAGTCCAGGTTGTGGTTATAGGCATAGAGTCCGGCCTCCGATAGCCGTTGTGCCTGATTTTCGGTCAGCATCCCCAAGGTGCAGCATACTTCCATGTCAAGCCTGTTGAGTGTACGTACCATATCCAATACCTGGTCAAACTCAGGCCCGTCTTTGACATTACGCCAGGCAGCACCCATGCATATCCGCGAACTCCCGCCAGCCTTGGCGGCCAGGGCCTGCGCTTTGACCTGCTCAACGCTCATCAGTCGTTCGGCCTTCACATCAGTATGGTAGCGCGCCGCCTG
The DNA here is from genome assembly GCF_002484085.1 of Sphingobacterium sp. UBA7625. Lineage (NCBI taxonomy): Bacteria > Pseudomonadati > Bacteroidota > Sphingobacteriia > Sphingobacteriales > Sphingobacteriaceae > Sphingobacterium > Sphingobacterium sp. UBA7625. The sequence continues at coordinate 26,051 of NZ_DLJD01000048.1, read as the reverse complement.
GGGGCAGTAGGCACAATCCTCCGGACATCCTCCTGTTTTTATGGAAATCAATGTGGAAACCTGTACTTTATTCGAGTCATGGTGACGGCGGTGGACTGTCGCCGCTTCGTACAGTAGTTCCATAATCGGCTTGTTATATAGGGCGACGACTTCGGCTTGTGTCCATTTTCTTTCTATACTCATGTTCTTCTGTTTGATCGTTTGTAAACCAGTGTGTTGTTGTTGTTGTTGTTGTTGTTGTTGTTGTGAAATTACCTGTGTTTTAATTTTTTATAGACGTGTTTTTGTTGATGAATTGCAAAGATTACAGTTTAAACATTAACTTTGGTAGTCCGAAATAAACATAATGAGTAGTCCGGTAAATATAGCTTTTCATTCAATTATTAAGATTGATCGCCGCAAGGAGGATGCTGTTTATATACAGATCGTCTATCAATTTATTAATGCTGTCAAACGCAACCTGCTGGAGGAGGGGGATCTTCTCCCGGGAAGCCGAAAGGTTGCCATGGAACTGAAGGTACACCGGAAAACCGTCGTCGCCGCGTTAGCCGAACTGCAAGAGCAGGGCTGGGTGGAGATTCTGCCAAACCGAGGTACCTTTGTGAAAAACCCCGAACGTGTTGTTAGTGCAGCTTCTCCGGCTGCAGCTTTTCGGCAGCCTCCGGATCGGGCTCCATATCCTTTTAGACGGGAATTGATTCTGGATACGCCTGTGTTTGAGATTCCCGAAAAATATTATTTTACAGACGGTACCCCGGATTACCGGATCATAGAGAGCGAAGAACTGGTACGTTTTTATGCTTCGATGGTGAAACGGAAAAAGAAGAGCGATGAATTGCCGGCCACGGCTGACGGCAATCTGTTTTTCAGGGATCAATTGAGTTATTATCTCAACCTAACACGTGGGTTTCATCTCTCCCGCAACTTTTTACTGCCCATTGCCAGCCGGGAACAGATCTTTTCTATTTTATCACGTTTATTGATCCAGCAGGGAGATATCGTGCTGATTGAGAGTTTAAGCTATTTTTTGCCGAATATGATCTTTAGCCAAGCCGGCGCCAGGCTTAAAACGGTACCTTTGGATGCCGCGGGGATGGATATTGATTACATCGCGGCACAATTTAAGCCGGGTGAGATCAGATGTGTGTATATCAATACAAAATGCCAGTACCCGACTACCATAAGCCTTTCGGAAAAAAGAAAAATACAACTGCTGCAGCTGGCCGAGCAGTATGATTTTATAGTGATCGAAGATGATGTTGATTTTGAGTCTTCGCTGGTCAAGGGCAAAGAGGAATCCCTTTTTCGGAAGAATGGCGGTCAGCGTGTCATTTACACAGGTACTTTCGGCCGTTTTCTGGATCCCGGCTTTCAAATGAATTTTTTGATTGCCCCCCAGGATCTTTTGGAAGAAGGAAAAAAATACCTCAGTCTCTTTGGGAAGCCCAATTTTATGATTGAAAAAACATTGGGTGAAATTATCCATCAAGGTGATATTTTTCGTTATCAGCGCAAGTTTCAAAAAATAGTCGCTGAGCGAAAAGACTTATTTGCGCAACTGCTGCATAACCATTTTGGAGATCAGATCACCTTTGAGGTTCCGGTGTCGGGATTGGCCTTTTGGGTCCGGTTTAATTCCAGTTTTTCGCTAACCGCCTTGCAGGAAAGAGCAAAAGAAAAAGGTGTGTTGCTGCCCAGTAATTGCCTGTATCAGAACAGGACCATTACTGCTCTCCGATTAGGTTTTGCCCATCTCGATGAAAGGGACCTATGCGAAGCAATTCAGCTACTGCATGAGGCTTATCAGGAACTGGAATCTGTGCTTGTAGTCTAAAACCTATTATGCCCTATGCTGAAGATATATGGCGGATTGTAGAATTATTGACGATTGTTATGTTTGTAGGGATGGGGTAAATATGACTAATTATAAAATCCGGGCAGAAAATCCTACGCAAGCCGCATTCGGAGAAGGAGAGAAGATCCATCGAAGATTGATTGCTGTCGGAGTGAGCATCATGCCGGGGAAGCGAAAATAAAAATGACAGGAAAAAGCCCGGAGAGGAATCAACCGGGCTTAGAGATTATATAAGGGGAATAATACTTGCTTAGAAAAGTGAAGACCTAGTCTTCATCGGTGATAATGTCATCACCATCTAACTCGAAACCTTCACCAAGGAAGGTATGTTCTAGTTCGAATAAATCTGAATCTTTAATCATTTTATTTCTTCTTTTTTGATATTCAAATTTATCACCCTTATTTAAGCTTATCGTCAATATAACATGAAGTTTTTGTTAAGGTGTCGATTAGATTTTCTTTAATGAAATATCCAGTTTCTGTGCTTGGATGATCCGGCTAAAAAACTCTTTTAGATCAAAATACTCTTCGGGTAGAAACAGTGGTTTGTTGAATTGGGTTGCGCTCTCAATAAGAAGGACATTCGGATCTGTATTGCTGACCTTAAAAATATAACGGGCTGCACGTTCCGGTAAGGCCATGCTGATATTTTTTAATTTTGTTTCGGGAGCGTAGGTGTATCCTTTGGGCAGTTTTATCTCCATGTAACTTTCTTCCTGGATCAGGGAGCCAAAATCAATCGGGTAATTACGTTCGGTCAGATTAAATGGGTTTTTGGTGGTTTTGCTATCAAGATAGGGATTAAATGCCAGTTGGTCATTTTGTAGATTGGCAAAATTTTCAATTTCAATTTCAAACTCTTCTTTAAGCGGTTTGTCCAGGGAATCCCGATTGGATACCTTAAAGTTGTTGATTTTGATCCGGTTGTTTTCCTCATCCCATTTTTCGTAAAACTCCTCTTCAGAATTGCTTTCTTGTAGACGTTCACGCATTCTTGACGCCATATAGCCATTCCGCGAGGTTATCCATTTTCCTTTAAGCGTGCCATTCTCCATTAATTCACCGGAAAAGAAATTATGTTGCGAGGAAGACAGTTTTGATTCCAGTTTCACCCAGTCGGACTCGCCGCTCAAAGGAATAGATCGGCCTTGATAATTGACGCATTTTAAGGGGATGTTTCCGAAGGGTTCATAGGGCGAAGTGGCATCCAATAAATAATATTCCTCCCCAAGTTTTACCTGGGCAACGACATGGTTGAATTCCGATATTGCGGGTGCATACAGTCCTGCATAACCATTGTCGCGAGTTGATAAGATCACTGGGATGGCCTCCAGTTGGGCGTAACGCAGCGCATTGACTAGTCCAAGATTGATGTCGGCGCTGTTGCCCGTTCTTTTCTCCAGCGCTTCTTTAATGTTTTTTGCGTAGATGGAGTGCTTATTGTTCCATTTGATCTGTTTCTGGAAGTAGGTGTAGAGACGCGACGCCTTTGCGATGTCATTATTTGCCCCCCGCAATATAGGTTCAATAAAATCCTTCAGCGCACCTTTTCGTTTAACCTGGCCACCAAAACTTTCATCTGCGACCAATTTTTCCCGCACATTCTCCCAAGTAAGAGAGAAGTCTTTTGTGGGACCCATTGGGATACTATACCGCCCGAGTTCAAAAAATAGAATAGACCGAAAGTTTTTCGAAGAGGTCATATAGTCTTCACTGTGGAAGGCCGGAATATTCTCCATGATATAGGTCGTTCTATTGCCCAGAATATCACCGATTTCACTATGCAATCCTGTGTTGTAATTATCTGTTTTGCGGTCTTTGATAGGAAATCCCCCCTTTAAATTGGATTTATAATGACAGATTTCCGGTATACGCGTGACATACTCACTATAGATTTTGGGGATTTCCTCCTGAAATTCCCAGGCATTGAGGTTGAAAATAAAGGGTGATTCCGTTTTATAACGATATTCAATAATTGTTCCCTCCTGGACCTGTGGGATGGCTGCCTTGGTTAGGGAAAGGTTTTCCGATGAATTTTCGTTAAAGATATTGGCCTTTGTCATTTCGGTTTCGACAACTTTGTCTCCCTGAAGATGATAGGAGGCTCCTTTGATATCAGTGACAGTTTCGCGGTCATTTCCACTTTTGTAGAGTGGGATGCTGAAGTTTGCATGCTGGTAACCTTCCTTGTTCAATATTTTGATCCGGACGTGTTTGACGAATTCGACAACAAGGCCGGCATGCGAAGTGTAGTTGACCTGGGCGGAACCGTATTCTCGGATCACAAATGCATTGGCTGCGGTGTCCAGCTTACCAATATCAATGGCGAAATCCTCTTTTTTTACTTTACCAAATGAAAAATCTTGGGCATGAGCCAAAAAACTGCCGAAAAGAAGCAGGCCGGTGAAAAAACATTTCATAAAAAGTCACTATATGGTTAAGAATTATATAGCGAATGTATGAAATAATTTTAAATTTTATCAACTAAAATTTCGTGTTGATGCTAATTATATAGGCTTTATTATTGCCCCGGTTTTGTCGGACTTTAATAGGTGAAATCGAAGGTTAGTGTGACGTATCGGTTGTCTTCACCTTTCCATTTTGGCCCTGAAAGTAAGATCTCTTTGGCTTTATTGTCCAAATAATCATTTGCACTTTGTAAGATGTTGATATTGGACGGGAACCCATCTTTATCTATATAGAAACTTAGGCGTACCGTGCCTTCATATCGGCTGTTGGCTGTTTTTTTCTTGACGTAATTGTTAAATGATTTCCAGCCCCAGACCGGTTCTGCGCTTTTTGTTTTCCGGGAGGACATGGTTGTGACGACCACCTCGTCCAGTGTTGCGCCGGAAGGCTGTAGTTTTACGTTCAGGTTCTTGTTGCGGCGCATATTTAATGCAACTGTATTATAGCCCACAGCCATAATATCAACCAGCGAGTCTACTGTGCTTGGCTGAATAGTGGCTTTGCCTTGTGCATCGGTATTTGTAGCCAATTTACTATTTGGCTGCATGATCGTAACACCCGATATCGGCAGACCTGTCTCTTTATCACGTACAGTGACCTGTAAAGGGCTTCCGCTCGTTTGCGGGCTAACATTTATGCCAGCTACACGGCCGGCAAGGGTATTAAGCTGGTCTCCTCTGATAATAACATTACTTTCTGTGACACGCTGTTTTGCTTTTGGAGCGTAACCGTAAACAACGGCACTGTCCATCAATTTTGAATCGCGATTGGATCTATCCGATTGAATACCCCTGTTCATTTCAACCGGGGCTACACGCAGGGATTGTTCCTTTAGAGGGGGGATGCTCTCCTCCTGTCTGTGCTGAGGGATATCGGACGGCTTGCTGTTGTTAGCCAAACGAGGATTATCCGGTTCCTTGAGATCGGGTTCAATAACAGTTGAGGCAGCAGAATCCGCTTGAGGGCTTAATTTTGATGACGGTGCATCAGCCGGCAAGGCAACATCGGCTGTACGGTTTGCTTCGGACGGGCTTTTCTGTTGTTGGAAATAGATAATTCCTATGCCTAAAATAGTAACCACACTGGCGGCAATGGCCAGTCGTTTCCAGTCAAAGACTTTTACTTTTGTCTTTCTATCGTCTTCGACACGTCGTGCAATACGTGCATTGAGATCGGAAGGAACAGCGTTTTTTTGATCTATTTCTATACCCATAAGAATATCTGCCAACATGGGATCACGTTGGGCCTCACGTTCAATGGCGTACATCTCTTTGGGAGAAAGTAGGCCGTTGACGTATTTCTTTAAGTATGCTATGTCGTAATTACTGTCGCTCATTCCAAGCCTCCATGCAATTTTTTAAATTCCGCTTCCCATTCTGGATATAACTCTTCACTTCATTTAAGCTATATCCTGTCGAGTCGCTGATCTCTTTGTAACATTTTTCCTCCAGAAAAAAGAGCCTGACGGACTGTTGCTGTTTGTCCGGTAGTTTTTCCAGACAGCCTTCCATGGCCGTCAATTGTTCCTCTTTTTCATCATGTTGTTCATACTGATGCAGATCTTCGGGATATTTCACAAATTCATCCAAAGAAATTTGTGATTTGTTCTTTTTCGATCTTAAATACATCAGGCAATGGTTTTTGCTCAATACATATAACCATCGTGGAAAGTCTTTGATTTCTTGTTTATTAACTTTGTAGATGAGCTCTTCAAAAATATTCATCACCGCATCTTTGCTCAGTTCCGGATCTTGAAGATACCGTAAACAGACATAATATACCATTTCAGTATGTCGTTGATAGAGGTCGCCCAATACCTTGAGATCTGTTGTCTCCTGATATTGTTGCAAGAGCTCATGGTCTTGCGTTGAATCCTTTTTTGACGACTTGAATGCGAACATTTTATTTGCTAAAAATATTTTTTTTTTCTGGTTTATGGAAATTTAATATTTGTCGCATCCCTTGACAAAAATTTGAAGGATATGAGAACAATACTTTTTTTAATGAGCCTGCTGTTATCCATCGGTGGATATGCCGGGCAAAAATATGAGGTGAAAGGGAAAGTAACGGATGCAACGACAAAATTGGCGCTAAGTGCCGTGGTGGTAACAAATGTGCAAACGACAGAAAGCACATCCACCGATCGTGATGGGAATTACCGGATCAAGGTCACTCCCGGTAAGACAACTTTGGAATTCAGTTATCTCGGTTATATTACACAACGTATCCAGGTAAAGAGCAAGACGAAAATGGACGTAGCCATGGTGCAGGATAATCGTGCACTTGATGAAGTTGTCGTTATGGGGGATCGTAAAGTTGCGAAAAGAAATACAGCAAATATGATGACTGCCTCTACGGCCTTAGCAGGCCAGACTCAGGGACTCTATATTCGTGGAGGGTATATACCCGATCAAAATCAGGAATCCTATCAAAAAATCAAAGAAAATAAGTTTATCAATCCACTGAAAGAGCCGCTGTCAACATTTGCTGTTGATGTGGATGCTGCTTCATATAGCAATATCCGTCGGTTTATCAACGCTGGCAGTTTACCCGATAAAGATGCCGTACGTGTTGAGGAGATGATCAATTATTTTCAGTACCGCGTAGCAGGACCGAAGAACGGCGAACCAGTAAATATTGTAACCGAATTGACCAAGGCCCCCTGGAACAATCAGCATCAGTTGATGCGTGTGACGTTAAAAGCCAAAGATATTCCAACGGACAAACTCAAAGCCTCTAATTTAGTCTTTTTAATTGATGTATCCGGATCAATGATGGGCGCCGGGCGATTGCCTTTGGTAAAATCTTCCTTAAAAATGTTGGTGGATCAGCTGCGCGATATTGACCGTGTTGCTATTGTCACCTATGCTGGTTCGGCCGGCGTGAAATTGGAGAGTACCAGCGGTAGTCAGAAAATGAAAATCAAAACGGCCATAGACGAGCTGGAGGCCGGAGGAAGTACCGCCGGTGCTGCGGGGATCAAAAAAGCCTATGCCATTGCCCGCCAAAACTTAATCAAGGGTGGAAACAATCGAATTATTCTGGCCAGTGACGGCGATTTCAACGTAGGGGAGAGTAGCGATGAGTCTATGGAAGAATTGATTGGTAAAGAGAGCAAATCGGGGGTTTTTCTGACCGTGCTCGGTTATGGTATGGGAAATTTGAAAGATAGTAAGATGGAGATTTTAGCCGATAAAGGACATGGCAATTACGCTTATATCGACAATATTTCCGAAGCCAGGAAAGCGATGGTCACCGAATTTGGCGGCACATTATTCACAGTGGCCAAAGATGTCAAGATTCAGGTCGAGTTTAATCCAAATTATGTTCAGGCCTATCGCCTGGTCGGTTATGAAAACCGCCTGCTTGAAGCGGAAGATTTCAACAACGATCAAAAGATGGGCGGCGATATGGGGGTAGGTCATGTGGTTACCGCGCTTTATGAGATCGTTCCTGTCGGGGTCAATTCGACGATGGTTGGGACAGTAGATCCATTAAAATACCAGAAAAATTCGACGAAATACATTGAGGTCAGGGGAAATGGGGAATTGGCAGCAGTCAAATTTCGTTACAAAGAACCCGAGGGTGAAAAAAGCAAATTGCAGCAGCAGGTCGTGCCGACTAAGGTAACTGATTTGAATAAGGTCAGTGAAGATTTACGCTTTGCAACTGCAGTGGCCGAACTGGGACTTTTACTTCGTGATTCGGACTTTAAACAGCAGGCTGATTTTGATCGTTTGATCGCACGGGCGAAGACCGCAAAGGGAGCAGACGATGAAGGCTACCGTGCCGAATTTATCCGGATGGCTGAAAATGCACGTGACTTATCGAAAGCAAAATTGTAGTTAATTTCCCTGTTTAAATTTAAAGGAATAACGTGTTGAGGAAAAGAAGGGGAAAGACCCAGTGCAATTGATTGATAAATTGCACCGGGTTGTTTCATTTTAAAGTGTTGTACAGATAGAATAGCTATTAATTTGTTGTATGTTAAGTTTGTGCAAGCAGACTTTTGAAAAATAGGCATCGGAAAATCATAAATAAATAGATATTTTTAAGGCCGAATAATTGCTTACCGTTTTGTGTGCCGGCATGAACACCAGCACAGATTCAGAAAGAGCAGATAAATAACAAATTTCGAATGAAAAATTTCCTTTTATGTTGCTTCCTTTTAATAGGAATGGGGACACCGTCACAAGGGCAACATACGGCGCTCAACAAACAGCAAACCATAGCCTATATCAACAAGCTGTATAAGATGGCTTACCACTACAAAGAAACCAAAATTGACACCGTTACGGTGGACGGGAAAGTCCTGACTGTATTTCTGTCAACAGGGCAACATTACCGGAGTGATATTTCTAAGTCGGAACCCCTTATCATCGCAAGGGTAAAGGCCGGCTATCAGATCCGCTATAAATCGGCTGCGAGTACCGAAGAAATCTTATGGGCTATCCAGACCGAAGATGATGCCAAACGTTTGCAAAAGGCCTTACAGCATCTGATCGGGATCCTGAAAACAGAAAAGAAGACTGATCCTTTTGGAAGCTAATAGCTGAATAGGGTACCGTTGTTAAATTTATTTTGTGTTCTAAGATGTTCGGCGATACACGAACTCGCCGAACATAAGAGAAAGCAGTGGACCTCCACACAGAAGGTGTGTTTCGGAGTTGCTGAGTGGGTTAACCAAAATGTCCACTGATATAATTACGGGTGGTTTCGTGTTGTGGGTTGTTAAAAATCTGCTGTGTATCCCCCTGCTCGATAATCTCACCGAGATACATAAAAACTGTTTTGTCGGCCACACGCTGTGCTTGCTGCATATTATGTGTGACGATGACAATCGTATATTTTTTTTTCAAATGGTGAATAAGTTCCTCAATCTTCAGGGTACTCACCGGATCTAATGCCGAACACGGTTCGTCCATCAAAATAATTTCGGGGCGCAAGGCTACCGCGCGGGCGATGCAGAGTCTTTGCTGCTGTCCACCGGAAAGCCGGGTAGCAGGCTTTTTGAGATCGTCCTTGACCTCTTCCCAGATATATGCTTCTTCCAATGCCTTTTGCACGGTTGCCTTGTCAGCAAGCAGATTGTTGATCTTGAGGCCATAGGTGATATTCTCGTAAATACTTTTGGGGAACGGATTGGCTTTTTGGAATACCATTCCCACACGCTTGCGCAAGTCCGTGACCTCCACATCCTTTTGATAGATCTCGCGGCCATCCAGTTTGATCTGTCCTTCTATCCGGGCTTCCGGATAGAGGTCATGCATCCGGTTGAGGCTTCGCAAGAGGGTACTCTTGCCACAGCCGGATGGCCCGATCAATGCCGTAACTTTATTTTCTTCAAATTCGATATTGATATTCTTCAACACCTGTTTGCTCCCAAACCATAGGTTGAGATGTTCAGCGACCAATTTACTTTTCATTATTTCTAAACTTATACCGAATATAGAAAGCTGTTAAATTCATAAGGAAGACCACGACGATAAGAACTAAAGCGGTACCGTAGGCGATGGGTCTGACCTCTTCGATAGACTGATGTTGTGTTGACAACATATATAGGTGATAGGGCAGTGCCATAAACTCCTGATTGATGTTGCCAAAGGAATTGGTGATATAGAATGCAGCCCCTGTAAAGAGAATGGGGGCTGTTTCGCCGGCAGCTCTGGAGAGTGTCAGGACAATTCCCGTCAGTATGCCGGGCAAGGAAGCGGGAAGCACTACGTCTTTGATGGATTCGAATTTGGTGGCACCCACGGCCAATGCTGCCTCACGCATGCTCCGGGGTATACGGAGCAGGGCCTCCTCAGTTGTTGTGATAATATAGGGAAGGGACAAGAGACCCAAGGTCAGTCCAGCTGATAAAATTGAAGTTCCGAAATTCAACGCCTGAACAAACAACGCCAGACCAAAGAGACCATAGATAATAGATGGGACACCGGATAAATTACGGATGGAAGCACGGATCGTTCGGGTCAGCCAGGTATTCTCAGCATATTCGTTGAGGTAAATGGCGCAACAGATTCCAAAGGGAATGGAGAAGATCGCTGTGATCAATGTCAGAAATACAGTACCAATAATTGGGGTTAGAATGCCGCCCTGTGTCATGCCACTGGTAGGCAGTTTGGAGACAAATTCCCAGGACAGCACGTGATAGCCTTTGGTAAAGATATCGTATAGGATCACGCATAAAAAGAAGCAGACTAGTCCTGTGGAGAGGAGAAGTGTACCCCATTCGACGAGCGGCGCCAGTTTTTTGAATTTATGCTGCATGATATTTTCTAAAGCGGTTAATAAAATATTCACCAATTAGATTGGCTACCAAAGTCATAAAGAATAAGACAATCGCTATGGCAAATAGGGCATAATAGTGTGTTGTCTGATAAGGTACTTCACCCATTTCAATGGCGATCGTTGCAGTAATGGTCTTGACCGAATCAAAAAATCCTTTGGGAAAGATCGCTGCATTGCCGGTTGCCATGAGCACGGTCATGGTTTCGCCGATCGCTCTTCCCAGTCCCAGCATGACTGCTGCAATGATTCCCGGAGCTGCTGCCGGGATCGTAATCTTGCGCAATGTCTGCCAACGCGATGCGCCGAGGCCATAACTTGCTTCACGATAGGTTTGTGGTACCGCATGAATGGCGTCTTCGGAAATGGTAATGATGGTTGGCAGGGCCATAATCGCTAGTAAGATCGCACCATTTAACGCATTTAGTCCATTGGGCAAGTTGTTCAGATCTGCTATTCCGGGGCCAACGAGCACGATTCCCAAAAAACCGATCACGACGGAAGGGATTGCGGCAAGCATCTCTATGGTCGGTTTTAAAACTGTTTTGAGTTTGGGACTCGCATATTCGGAAATAAAAGCTGCTGTTCCCACACCAAGTGGAATGGCAATTAGCATGGCGCCCAGCGAAACAATCGAGGTGCTCACAATTAAAGGCAGGATACCGTATGCAGGCTCTGCAGCAGTGGGATTCCATTGGCTTCCAGTAATAAAATCGAGCGGTGAAACTTCCAGAAAGAAGGCAATGGCGTTATAGAGCAACATAAAGAAGATGCCTCCTAGAAGCGCAAGAACCAAATATCCGGTAGACTTGAATATGATTTTTGCGATCTTATCGATGGTTATTCGTTTTTTGTACTGCATGTTATTTTATTGGATAAGGTAATAACCTGAGTTTTCAATAATCTTCGTTCCTTCCCCTTTGGTCTCGAATTGGATAAATGACAGGACCTTGTCCCATGATTTTTCGGGAATAAACTGATAGAGGGGCCGTTGGAAAAAATACAACCTATTTTTTATAGCTGTCGGATCTAAGGGGGAAATGGCATTGGAATCTACTTCATTTTTGATTTTCAATACCTTGATTCCTTTGTTGTCCTGAATCTTTTTGGATATATAACCTGCACCGACATAACCGATACCTGATTTGTCGATTTTGATGGCTTCCAATATCTGTGCATTACCGGTCATTTCTTTGGCCTTTTGGCTATAGGCTATTTTTAGCTTCTTGCGAATAAATGAATAAGTTCCCGAACTGCTCTGTCTACCATAGATATTGATCGGGACATCCTGTCCAGAAATTGATTTCCAGTTTTCAACCTGTCCACTCATGATTTTTGACAGTGTTTTTACATCGATTTCCGTGATCGGATTGTCGCTATGAACAACGAAAGCGGTAGCATCTTCGGCAAAAACAACGGTTTTCAGCCGTATATTTTTCTTTTGGAAGAGTGTCTGCTCTTCGTCGGTAAGTGGGCGTGAGGAGTTGGCAATATCTGCCTGTCCATTCAAAAGTGAAGTAATACCCAAACCTGAGCCGCCGCCGGAGATGGCTATGCTGAAGGTTGGATCCGTCTTGTTATATGCTTCGGCAAGATTAACAGCAAGGTTGACCTCGGTATCGGAACCTTTCATCTTGATGGTATGGTCATTATTGCCACAGGCGCATAAGAGGATACTGAAACTTAAAAGTACAGTAGAAATAAGACGATGGAAAGTCATGTTATTCATTCTTACTAAGTTAAACAGAAGAAGAATGATTTTGTGTTAGCGTTATGTTATCTTATTGTGAAGTCATATTTTGTAAATATATTTTCTGCTATCTGCCCATTGCACTCCTGAGTCCCTTTGGCGGAAAAACGATCACTTTTTTATGAACTTTTTAACAAAAAAGGGTAAGCGGACACGAAAAATGAAGAAAGATATACAATAGGGTTTGCATGTAGGCTTTGATGTTGGACGGGAGGAGGAGGGGATGTGGATCGTGCAAAAAAAAAACAGGCATAAGCCTGTTTTTGTGTTATTATATCATAATGAATTTCTGTAGGATGTTTTAAAATAAGAGTACTGCGAAGATTGGGATCAGTGCAAACAAGGAATACATGACAGCTGTTCTTTTTTGGAGATAAAGACTGATGGATAGTAATAGCTCGTTGTTTTCCACACTCGCTATTGTTCCACTATTTCCCATAGCGGAGGGACTTACTTCGGCAATTTGGCCCTGTTCGTTTTCGATTTTCCAGGCTGACATCCACATATTCCGCGGGCTCCATTTGTATTTCCTGTCAATGAGGCTAATGGTCGCTCCACCGGTCCAATCGTTGTATTCGATGTCACCGATCAGTTCACCATGTTTATTGCGTATTTCAGTATATGGGTTGAAAAGCCCTTTGTTTTTAAAACTATATTGATCTGAGCGAATAGAAACATTGGCATCTAGTGTCCAATCATTGGATTCCAACGAGCCGATCAGGCTATCATTGTTATATAACTTTGATTTATTCCCTAATAAATTGCTTTTCCAGTTGTAAATAGATCTCTTTTCCATAATTGTCTAGTTTAATATGTTTATTTTTCAAATTAGTATTCGCATCGGGAATTGTGTTACAGTTTTTTTTAGGAATGTGATAAATATCTTATAGCCATCCCTATTCTAATAAAAAGAGCGGCGATGTAAAGTGACCAATGGCGAGCCTGGGACGATCAAACGCCTGTTGATAACGGCGGATGTCGTTTTGGGCGGTCTATTTTGTTTGCATCGTATGTTCAGTGATATGGACCGGGAGGTCGAGAAAGGAAACTCTTCTTTTCTGATGTTCTATTACGCTGTTTAAATGGGTGTTATGTTTTAGTAGTGAGTTTTCCACACTATGTGGATAACATGTTGATAAGTATAAATGTGGCTATCTGTACTTTTTTGTTTCTTTTTTGGCTGGACACACAGCATTCATCATTTTGTCGTCAATAACTTTCAATGTATGTCATATCGGGCAAGAAAACTCAGGAAGTGCTACGGAAGTACGGTGTTCGATTTAATGATCCAGGCACTTTCAAAAGGGCTAACCGTTTTCGGAAGGTTTCGAAGTAGTGCTGCTTTTTTTTCGATATTCCTTAAAATTACCCCGTTGTTTATATTCCAGTGTCCCCTCTTCGCAGTAAGCGGAAAGATGCACGGAGAACTTGTTGCTTTGGCTTTTATCCACTCCCAATTCATCTAGAACTTCTGCTACGCGCTTAGGGGTAAGAAAGAAATCGGAATGATAGACCAGATTGTCTAACTTTTTGCTAAGGGCAATTCTTTCCCGTACATCCGGAGGTAGGGAATAAGGAGGCTTGAATTCGATATCTTTTTCAAAGAAAATTTTGGGCTGGATCTGGAGACTTTGACATAATAACAAAAAGTTCGTTAGGGTAAGGTCTTTTCCCTTTTCTATTCCATTAAGTGTGCCTGTCGAAATCCCTGTCAGGTTTGACACATCCCGTAAAGAATAATAAAGCTCATGCCGTTTTGCGCGAAACCGCAGCCCTATAGCTCGAAGTTTTTCTCTATCGTTATCCGTCATGCAACGAATTGAATGATAATTTGCGCAATAATTTTATTAAAATTTTGTTTAAAAATTTGCAATTATATCTTTCTTCGTTATATTCGTTTTAATATGATGTTTAGAGAAGATTTCGTATTTCAGTTAGTTGTTATGTATGTTTATTAATTTTAAGATTTTAAATTCATTTCAATTATAAATGCCTGTTCTTTTATTGATATGTTGTTAAAGTGATTTTTCTTTTTGTCAGTACATTTAAAAAAATGCAACATTTCCCTATATCTGTTGTTCCGGGTTAAACTGGAACATACCAATGAAAAACAATAGAAATAAGTCGACTTGCCCAGCTCCGGCATTCCCTGGAATCCGTCAATTTCGCCGAAGCTGGAGTAAGTTGCACAAGAGTATACATGTAATGTAAGGATTTAGCGCGCGAACTACCTAGCCCGCCTTTAATGCGCACTCATAAAATAATAGATCAAATAAAATACAATCAGCACACAAACGGCAATAATTAATGTTCGTTTGATATTGCGGCCTGCAGGCGCATCGTCTTTTTCTTCAACGACAACATCAGGTAATTTTTCCTCCTGCTTCTTCTGGCTATGCTCCGGGGTGTTGAATTGATTCTCCATCTTTTTTCGTATTTGTCCTATGTATAGAACATGTTTGGCTGTAAAATCGTTTAAATTGTTCGATTTTTCGGGAGAAAAAGACTGTCCTAACTTTTGAATGTATGGCGGTGTGAATAAAATAAAAGTCCAAAAGCGTTGCGTTTTTTAGAGTATTTGCATACATTGCAGCTGCACTTAACACGAATAAACCTAAACAACCCGTAAACGTATGTTTACCATAACTTTCGTGTTGGATAGGTCTGTAATAAATAAAACACATGAAAAGAAGAACGCTTATCGGATCATTCATGGCTGGCTGTATGCTATTGGCCATCAATCCGACTTTTGCGCAACAGAAAGCCGCAAAAAAAGAAATTGGTCTACAGTTGTACTCCGTACGTGAGGAAATCAGCAAGAACCCAAATTTCGATCAAATTTTACAAAAGATTGCTGCACTTGGGTATACGGGCGTAGAAGCCGCTGGTTATAATGACGGCAAGCTATACAATCTGAGCCCGCAGGAATTTAAAGCCAAGGTAGAAAAAGCAGGGATGAAGGTCCTTTCTTCCCATGCAACCAAAACATTGTCTGCGCAGGAGCTTGCCTCTGGAGATTTCTCCGAATCCTTGAAATGGTGGGACCAATGTATTGCCGCCCACAAGGCCGCTGGAATGAAATATATTGTAACACCTTGGATGGATGTGCCTAAGACACTCAAAGACTTGGAAACACAATGCCGTTATCTGGATGCTGTAGGTGCAAAATGCCGTGAACAGGGATTGCTTTATGGATACCACAACCACGCTCATGAATTCAAAAAGATTGAAGATAAAGTAATGTACGATTACATGCTGGAGCATACCAATCCCGAAAATGTATTTTTCGAAATGGATGTCTACTGGGCAGTAATCGGTGATGTCAGTCCGGTTGATTACTTCAACAAATATGCGGGTAGATTTAAGGCTTTACATATTAAAGACCACCGTGAAATCGGTCAAAGCGGAATGGTCGGATTTGATGCGATCTTTAATAATGTCAAAACAGGTGGACTGAAATACTTGTTTGTTGAATTGGAAGAAACACATAATGATATTTACACAGGTCTTGAGCAAAGTATAGACTACCTGAAAAGGGCTCCTTTTGTAAAGGCCAGCTATTCTAAATAGCCGTTAATCGGGAGAAAATTGACGATGCTGAGACAATTGTCCGGTTGATAGATTTATTATTTTTCGTTAACTTGAGTGGATTAAAAAGGGATTTTTTAATCGTATTAAAACGGAAAATATGAAACGGATTATTGTTGCTACAGACTATGCTGAAGAGGCAGAACATGCCCTAAAGTTTATACTCGAAGTTTTTGCTGGTAAAAAATATGAGATCATCTTGTTCTCCCTGCAGAACCCTTCAATACATGCGATGAACGCACGTCTTTCTCCCGATTCCATGTTCAAAATTTTTGAACATCAAAACAAGGTTTTAACCGATAAAGCGGAGGGTATCACGCGGCAAAGTGGGGTGCCTGCTGTTCCTTATCTAGCAACGGGTTTATTCTACGATCAGATTACAAAATGTATTCAGGAGACGGGTGCCGATCTATTGGTCATGGGTATGGCCAAACGCTCGTTTGACCAGGATATGTTGGGTAATACTACTACGTCGGCCATCAGTAAACTAAAAATTCCTATTCTATCTGTTCCACTTGGGGCACAATTTAGCGGGCTTAAGCATATCCTCTTCGCCTGCGACATCGTACGCGGCGTGCAAAAAGAGATTCTTGAAAAGGTGAAAGATTTCGCAACTGACTTTAATGCCGTATTGGAAGTGCTTAATATCCGTAAAACCGTTGAGCAGCTAAATGAAGAAAAGGGAAATGAAACCCGGGCGGCAATCGGAGACGTCATGGGCATTGTCAGCTACTACTATAAAAATGTAACGTCTAATGAGGTGGTCAAAGCCATTCGTGACGAGGTTAAAGAAAGTAATACTGATCTTTTGGTCATGATTCCCTATAAATATGGTTTCTGGAACTCACTGACGCATCGGAGCAAAACGCGTATGATGGCCTCAGGCCTGGATGTTCCGCTGCTGACCATTTCAATATAATTGGTCAGGTCTCCTGGATTATTTGTAGTGTCTATAAAACTTGTTGTTGAAGAGTTCCGAAGGATCGTATTTTATTTTAGTTCTGAAAAAACTGCCTGCTTGCGGATAGACTTTTCTCATTTTGTCTTTTGCGATATGTAGGCGATAGGGGAGATAGTATGTCCCCTCGTTTTTAATGGCTGCATCTACCAGAAGATTCGTGAGGCTATGCATATCAGTCTCTTGCAGGGCTGTTTTTTTCTGATTGAACAAGAGCACAAAACCAAATACATCTTCTCGCGCATAATTTAAATAAGCGTCATGGTCCCGATTGACGGCGCGGATGGTAATGTTCAGCAGATCCAGTTTCGATTTTAATAAAATAGGTTTTATGTCCTGAATGAAATTCATGAAATTTCGTTCAGGAATAAAGTATTCGTGGAGCAGATCCGTCGATGTGGTATCTTTGTTTTCGATTAAGGAGACTTGGCTATCCATGATCTCATTTCGGGTAAATGTGAGATGCCGTGCAGGAATGGCCGAAGATGTTTCAAGATCCCAGCGGAGCCGCTTTCCATATTCGCTATTGACACTACCCCTAAATATCAGTCTTTTGGTTTCTTCAATTTTCTTTTCCTGTCGGAAAAGCTGTATCGGCGGTTCTTCTGTCTGTTCAAAATAATTGAGTGTCGCCTCCGCTAGAAAATGTTTTTTGGAAACGCGTAATCGCCCAAAAACCAGATCTACTTTCGGATTGTCAAGAATATATTTTTTATAATACTTCGTATAATTTTCTGGAGCTAAGTTTACGTAATGATATTTTAGGGACTGATTATCGACAACTTTGAGCTTTACATCGAGTATAATACCAAATAGACCATAGCCACCAAGCACATGATGAAACAGTTCCGTGTTTTTGTCGCGGCTGCAGTGGAGTACCTGACCTCGGGCATTCATTAGTGTAAAGGAAAGTACGCTGGAAGCTAAGGGCGGCGAATTCTTTTGCCATCCATGTCCATTGACACTCAGTGATCCGCCAACAGAAAATGAACTAAAAGCTTGCATCACAGCAATTGATTTACCATAATGGTCTAAATAGTGAATGGCATCCGTCCAAAGTGCACCTGATCCGATGCTCAGTATATTGTTTACTGTGTCAAGCTGCATGTGGTTATAAGGGAGCATATTGATCACTATTCCACCGGGATACATTGTATGCCCGCCCATACTGTGACGGGCTCCAGCCAGCGCTATTTTTAACCTCTCGGTGTTTGCATAATGCAGAATTTGCCGCAATTGATTTTCAATTGCCGACCTGTCTTTTGGTATAGCAATGATGGTATCGACTCTGGTCAGGTTAAGCGCGCTAGCATCATCCACATGCCGAGCAGGAAGCACCCTGTGATTATCTGTTTCTCTCCATTTGGTTCTGAGGAGATGGATAATGGGGAATGCAATAACCACTAAAAGAATAAGCAAGGTTAGCAATGAATAACGTTTGGTTCTTTGGGTTATACGCATGGTCTCCGTTCAATTTAATAAAGTGAACGATCACAAGGATAGTTCACTACCAAAATAATATAAATTTATTGTTTTTTAATTTTATTTTTATCCGAAAAGATAGTTAACCGAGTTCTGTAAAAAGTCTCAAAAAAAAATAATATGCGTTATGGAATTCCGTTGCTTGCTGCATCCCTGTTCAAATTATTACTTGAAAAGATGATAAAATATACCTCTTTGTGTTTATTTATCTGTGCTACTCAGACGCTATTTGGTCAGGTACAACGTTACGAAGGTAAGATTACAGACGCCTTCGGAAGGCCATTGAAAGATGCTGCAGTGATTCGTGTTGCCGACAATGTCGTATCCAGTTTTGACGAACTGAATGCCGGATTACATAAAGGCAAGGTGATACACACTGATATCAATGGTGTATTTGGAATGGATCTCAATGACCGTGATAAAATACAGTTATGGAAATATCCAGTTCAGTTACCTAAGGCTTACCAGTTATATGAGTTTCGATCGGATCCCTTTGATAAGTCCGGAGGTTATCTTGTGGAGCTTGTGGCGGCAAGAGAACAACATACCGACGTGAATTTGTTTCCAATGGATACCTCAATCGCCAGAAGCTCCTCCAGACCTGTCGTTTTGAGAAATAATGGCGGTTCTTACTATAGCATGAGTGAGAACAAAAATCGAGTGTATATCTATCAGAACCCAAAGCCGGGGTATGGATTACTAGATATCAATCTGACACTTGGTGGATCTATCAATAAAGCGGATGATCGTGTAAAATTACAAAGGGATTATGTACAGGGGCATGCGCTGAGTGGGCAATTGGTGGCTTCGAAAGATGTTCCTTATAGCTGGGGACCTTTGGTCGCCCAGACAGACCTACCTACAGTTTACAATAACAAAAATATCTATCGGAGCGGATATCAAGCCTCCACGACACTGGATATGACCTATAAGCAAGATGGCCTGGGAAAATTCTATGGAGAAGTCGAATATAGCAAGAAGCAGGGGGTATTTGATCCGAACAAAACTAATTCCTGGGGGACACAGCTAAATTATTCCCGTCAATTTGGAATAGGACATCGGCTCCAGGTTTTGAATAAATTCAATCAATCCGATGAAAAAATGCCTATGATAGGTAATAACTACGCTAATGTACTCATGGGAGCTTATCTATCGCCAGTAAATTTTGATGCTAAATCACAACCGAATGCTAATATTTCAACTGTATATACCAATCCCTGGTTTTTATTAAAAAATAATCGCGATAATCAATTCAATCAGAAATATCTAGGTACACTGAAATATGATTGGGATCATAACCGTTTTTTTTGGGGGGCACAGCTCAGTTATCAATACCAACAAAATACATTAAACTATGGCCTTGTTGGAAACATGGACGAAGGGGACCGGGATATATTTGTCAACCGTAAATTAAAAACAAAATTGTTTGATACGAATATACAGGGTAAGTATTATTTGGCGGCAGGCAAAAAGTTGTATTTACAGGGGAATTTCTGGTACAAAAACCAATGGATGTCTTTAAACCGTTCTGTAGCGAGTTTTGCGCCGGTCTCTTTGCTACATCGGTCTTCGGAATTCCAGGCCGGACTGGTAGCGAAGGAATTTGGTGGTTACAATAACAACTGGACCTTTGACCTATTGCCGAGTATGTTGGTAAGCAACAAAAGCAAAAATAAGACAGTCTTCAATTTTGTTGGCCAAGTGGAAAGAAGGTTTGATTTTGATTTGTTTGACCGGGGAGATATTATCGCTAATGTATGGGGGCAATTCAATCTTTCACATCTTGAACCCAATCAGATCAATAATGATATACAATTTGGTCTGATGCGATATTCCATCAAGGATTTTCAATCCTTCCTACCCATGGACGAATTGCTATTGCGGGATCCTGTGGATAAATTGCAACGGAAAGTTAATTATGAGTTCGGTGCTTCTCTAAAACGACATGGGTGGAGCCTTGAAGGGAATTTTTATCAATTTTATGTGAAGAACGGTTATGCCCCAATTTGGCAAGACAATCAATATCGCTTGAACAATGCGGTTGATTATCAACAAAAGGGATTTCGGATGGCCATTTCTTCTCAGTTTGGAATCTTCAATAGCCCGTTGAACTGGTATCCAAGACTGGATTTTCACCGCTATATCAATAAGGTAGATAAAATCCATTTGGAAGCTGATCGTATCCAGATAGCTGGTATGCAGGAGATCAGTAGAAACTATATTGTTGGACAACCAGTCGGCGTGATTATGGGAACAGCATATGCGCGTACCGCTGACGGCCAGCTACAGATTGATGGAGATGGCTATCCTATTGTGGCCCCTGAGCAAAAGATTCTGGGAAACCCAAATCCCGATTTTGCTTTGATCTTTGGCAATACATTGCAATATAGGGGAATCCGTTTCGATATTGATCTCGAATGGAGCAGGGGAGGTAAAGTCTGGAATGGAACACGACAAATGCTCAATTATATGGGGCGCTCGTTAGAAACCGCCTCCGGACGATTGTTAAAAGATCAATTATTTCCGGGGATTGACGCACAGGGAAATAGAAATAATAAATTGGTAGACTATTATGATCCAGCAGCGGGTACTGAAAATAATAGGTGGGTGCGTTACGGTCTATCAGGAGTGGCAGAAGATGTTATCGAAGACGCAAGTTACCTACGTCTTTCCAGAATAAATCTCTCACGTAGTTTTGATATATCCTGGCCATATCTCAACAAAATTGATCTGACGCTTTATGCGGAGAACCTGATGTATTGGAGTAGATATAAAGGGAATTATCCCGGGGCATCCCTCTTAGGGCAGAGTAATGCCGTGGGCTTGGATTACTTTAACTCACCATTGATGAGGACTTTTGGTTTTAACGTTGTACTGAATTTTTAACCTAGATGCCATGATTAACGACAATATAAATGCTAAGGGAAAAAGGCTGGATAAAGGATCTGTGTTTGAGACCAGATCGCGGCTAAGCAAAAAGGGAAAGCACTATGACCTGAAAAATTATATCGGATCTTTTTTGTGTTGTTTTTTTACAATAACATATGTGTTATTTACAGTTAGTGTTTTTGGTCAGGCACAGATAGTCCAAAATAAAATAAGGGAGTACGCAGGTGTTCTGCCTTTGGAACGTGTATATGCACATACAAATAAGACGATTTTCGCGCCGGGAGAGACAATTTATTTTACAACTTATCTCTGTAATACTGACTTCGGTGAATCCGATCGGAGTGATCTTGTTATTGTAGACTTGATTGCACCAAATGGACAGGTCATTCAACATAAGCAATTTGCCGCAAATGCAATTTATGCCAAAGGAAGTCTCCTATTGGAGAGACAGCTTGTAAGAGGTATTTATAAATTGAAAGTGCAGACTCCTTGGATGGTCAATTTCCCAAATCTCGCTTATGAGAAAGACATCACTGTCATGCGGACCAATCCACCACGGCTCATCATGCAGTTGGAACTTGAAAAGGAATCTTACGGAAAAGGAGAAACTGTCGCTGCAGATTTTGTGATTAAAGACCTGGGGAATCACCCACTTTCAAATCAGTCTTTTGCTTATGAAGTGAGTATCGGTGGTCAGTTGTATCTTTCACAGGTGGCTAAGACTGACCATTTAGGTAAATCCCAAATAACATTTGCATTGCCGGCAGTTTTGGAAAATAAACATGTGAGCTTGAATGTCCGTTTTGTACACCAGCAGCTGATTGAGTCGATATCTAGGAATGTCCCTATTATTCTCGAAGATATCGATCTTAAATTTATGCCTGAAGGTGGCTATCTTCTGGAAGACTTTTCTAACGTGGTGGCATTTAAAGCTTTGAATGCAGAGGGATTTCCGGCTGATATCGCGGGGGCCATCTATGACGATGGGGGGAATAAGATCTGCAATTTTTCCTCCTTTCATCAAGGTATGGGAAAGTTTTCATTCATCCCTAAAAGAGGACGAACCTATTATGCGCAATTGGAAAAGCCTTATCTTACCAATAAGCCCATTGCGCTGCCTACGATGAAAAACAGCGGTATAAAGGTGCAACTGGAAGAGCAATCAAAAAATGAATTGAGCTTGCGGGTCATCAGTAGTATGGACAGCCGAGTGGGTTATTTTATCCGGAAGGAGGACAAAATCTTTCGTACAGGCGAGATGACAGTAACTAAGGGGACAAATTCGCTCAGGTTATCAAAAGAAGGCTTACCACAGGGGGTACTAAGTATCTCTATTTTGCAGGGTAGGCAAATCTTGAGCGAACGGTTATTCTTTAATACGATGAACGATGGACTACAGATTCATGTAACGAGCGATAAAGCGATCTATAAGACTCGTGAGGATGTGAAGCTGACGATTGAGACTCAGGATGGTAGGGGTAAATCTGTGCCGGCAGCGATATCACTGAGTGTTGTCGATGATAAGGTTTTAAGTTATCTGAACGATAAACAGCATGATATACGCTCTTGGATGTGGCTGGGCGCCGCAGTGCAAGGCGAAATCTATCAACCCGCCTTCTATTTTGATCCAAGCAAAGACAAACGTACACAAGCCCTCGATATGCTTATGCTGACACAGGGCTGGCGAAATTATACCTGGGATAAGGTGTTGAGCAACGAAGAGCTTACGGTGGTCAAGACACAACCGAATAATATGCTCAAGGGAGTAGTCTATAGACAGGGCAAGGGACGAAATACGGCATATTCTTCAAAAATGTATGTCGTTGCAGATAGCTTGTTGTACACGGTAACTCCGGATAAACAAGGGCGTTTTGCAATTCGCACTATCCCGTGTGATTTCTGGCGAATCTATATCCCCACACATCGGAAAAATGAGTTTTATTATGTTGCTGCATCTCAAGATGAAGTCGCGGTCTCAGTAAGGCAAAAGCGGCAGGCGACTGATCCTGTTTTGGTGAAATTGGAGACGACTCCATTGGTCCAACACATCAATGATGAAATGCCCCTTCCGCCGAAAATAGAAATGGAGCCACAGGCACCTGATGGGGATGCGATCCTGGAAGAACTGGTTGTCCTCGGCTATAATGTAGATCGAAAGACAACAGTGACGGGGTCAACAATGGCGATCAGTAGCAGCGATCTCTATGCACAAGCGAATTTAATCTCGGCCTTATCGGGCAAGGTCGCTGGAGTGATTGTCAGCCCTTTGGCTGAAAGGTCAAATGCGCCAGTTGTAATTCGTGGGATGAACTCCATTGGTGGCACCGGTGGTCCTCTTTTTGTTGTGGATGGGGTAGCCTATAACGAAGCCAATATGACGAATTTTGCTGGATTTCCACCTGAATTGATCCAAAGTATTTCGATATTAAAAGATGCATCGGCAACAGCTATTTACGGTGCCCGTGGAGCCAACGGTGTGATTCTTATCACAACGAAAGGCGGGAAAGGGATTGAGGGAGATGCTCGGAACCTTTTTAGCAATAGCCATCTTGTCGGGGGGCAAAAATACCTGGCCTTGAACACGGTATATCGAAAGGTTCGTTTTGATCAGCCACAGGAGTTTTATGTACCCAAGTATAAAAACAGACAGGCCTTGATCAAAGATGATTTTCGGGATAATATCTATTGGAATTATCATATCGAGACCGATGTCGAAGGGCGAGCCCAGATTACCTTTCCCAATGCGGATGAGCATACTTCTTATCGGATCATAACGGAAGGGGTTGGTAAAAATGGTCTAATAGGACGTAGTCAACAGACAACATATCAAGTGAAAGACGAAATAGGCTTAGACGTCAAACTCCCTTTGTATGCTTCTCAGGGAGATTTGATCAATGCGCAATTACTGGTTGATAATACAAGGAAGGAGCCGCTATCCGTCAGTAGCCGGGTCGACTTGATTGGAAACAACCTTGAATGGAAATCTGAGGTTAACGCTACAAAAATAGGGGCACAGGAACAAAGCCCACTGCTTGTACCACTTGAAGTAAAGCAGCCTTCGAATGAAAAAGACAAGATCCGTTTTTCTATCCGTAGCGATTCCACGGTACTGGGAATTATAAAGGATATCAAATTGTTTAATAAAGGATTTCCTGTGGAGTTCGGGCATTCAACATCTAAATATCTGGAATATGAATTTGAACTTAAAAATGCAATCAAGGGTTCGCAACGGCTTTCGGTGGAGCTATATCTCAATCCATTGAAGCAGATTACGCAGGGACTGGAACGCATTGTACGTGAGCCATACGGTTGTTTCGAGCAGGTTTCTTCATCCGTCTATCCCAATATATATGCACTTTCCCTCCTTCAGCAAATTAGGGGGGATGAATCCTTGCAACGCAAAACACAAGAGTTTTTGACTAGTGGTTATAAAAAATTAGCGGCCTACGAAATCAAAGGAGGGGGCTTTGATTGGTATGGAAAACCGCCGGCACATGAGGTGCTTTCAGCTTTTGGTTTAATTGAATTTATGGAAATGAAGCCATTTATCGCTGTAGATCAAAAGATGATCGAACGTACTCAGAACTGGCTTTTATCAAAAAAAGATGGTCGGGGTGGATACCATCAGGGAGCGGGAAGGTACGCTTTTTCGGGGAATCGTGAATTGATAAATAATGCTTATATCACTTATGCGTTAAGCGTTGCAGGTGTAGGGGCGGAGATCGAGCTGGAGTTTCAAAAGGCTTATCAGGAAGTCCTGGGGTCAAAAGATCCTTATCGTATGGCAATAATAGCGCTTACCGCAAAAAATCTCAATAAAGCAGAGCAATTGGAAAGCCTGAAATTACGCATCAAGGAACTGCTTCCCATGGTAATTGAAGATAAGAAAGGCTTGGCCGAAGGAAGTATTACGAATTCGGATGGACGCTCGTTGCGAAATGAAACGCTGGCCTGGATCGCTCTTGTTTTCCAATTGGAAAACAAAGCATCCCAGGAATTGACTGCTTGTATGGATGCACTTGTAAAATCTGCAGATCGGGGCTACTATGGTTCAACCCAGGCAACGGGACTCGCTTTGAAAGCTGCAACAGGATATTATCAACTGTTTGATCAGGATATGCGCGCGAAAAAAGGAAAAAAGATGGAGCTATGGCTGGACGGTCAACTACTGATCCGCGATACCACACTCCAGGCTGATTCGCTGAGCAGACTATTTTTGACAGAGCTGCCTGCAGGAAAGCATCAAATCTCCATCCGCTTGGAAAACATGGATTATGCTGTGGCTTCCTACCGGTTTAATTATATGACAACGGTGCCGCCAAGCGCTAGGGATCGCGTATTGGATCTTTCGACATCATTATCCAGCAATCGCATTCGTATGGGCGATAATACAGTACTCAAGGTACGGCTATACAATACACGGGATAAGGCGGCTTCTATGCCATTGGCGAAGATCGGTATTCCAGGGGGACTAACTCCCGAACCACAGCAATTGAGGGATTTAATGGAAAAAGGTTTTGTGGATTATTATGAAATTTTTGAGAATTACCTGGTGTTATATTGGCGCGGAATTGACGCCAAAGAAGCTAAAGAGCTGTCCATAGACCTCAAAGCCCAGGTACCGGGAAAATATCAGGGCGCCGCATCTTCGGGCTATTTATATTATAACGAAGAACTAAAAGATTGGCAAGAAGGATTAAAAGTCGAAATTGAGTAATCAAATAAACTATTTGTACGATCGGATTAAAGAAAGAGGCTGTCTCAAAAAG
>NZ_DLJD01000017.1:0-19599 GCF_002484085.1 Sphingobacterium sp. UBA7625 | reverse complement strand
AAATGTCATAACTTCCCTCAATGATTGAGTTTAAATAACTCGAAGAAGTGGATCGGGCAAAACCTCTAAAATCTGCATTATCGTTAACCATTTTCATTAAGGCCAAGTCTACCGTGACTTTATAGGAAAGAAAATACTCAAATTTTATCTCAATTATTTGTGTATGGTCAACCAAACTCTTCAACAGGATAGTTATCTCATAATACTCCACATTCATTTTATAAAAAAATAGATCGTGTGGCAGGGGTAAATCAATGTCCCAATTTTTGTATTTATCTATCATTGCCAGAAATAACTTAAGTAATTATTTATCTGATTTCGGTTTCTCAAATCGATTAATTCCATCCTATTCCAATCGACCAAAATCATTTCACATTCTTCACCTAAACTATATAAAACTGACTTGATCAATTCAAATTTTTCTACCGAAATTTCCGCTAATGAAACTAGCGTGCTAATCGAAATCCAAATGTGTTTGACGAACTCCCCTTCTGTTTCAAAGAAAAGAGTGAAGTTTGAGAAACCATACGCTTTTGTAACTGGTAAATACGATGTCAGAACTATTGGTAATTTAGGTGCAGAACTTTTGGCAACAATGATGCAGATTTTTTGTCAATATTTTGCAACAGGATTGCAGAGTTCACCTTTCAAAAGTAGCTTATTCTTTGTTTGGTTCAAAGAAAGATTTTCTATTCTTCATACGGTAACTTTCGCCAGTCAGATTTATGATCTCCGCTCGGAAAAGCAAACGGTCTAATAAAGCCGTAGCCAGCACTTCATCCTCCAACATTTTTGCCCAATCACTAGGCTTTTTATTGGTGGTTATTATGATGGATGTATTTTCATAGATCTGGTTTATAAAGTTAAAAAAAGCAATGGCAGTATTCTTTTCCAGGGGAAAGAGCATGATGTCATCTAGAACGAGCAGGTTCGCTGCTACTAGTTTTTT
The DNA here is from genome assembly GCF_002484085.1 of Sphingobacterium sp. UBA7625. Taxonomy (NCBI): domain Bacteria; kingdom Pseudomonadati; phylum Bacteroidota; class Sphingobacteriia; order Sphingobacteriales; family Sphingobacteriaceae; genus Sphingobacterium; species Sphingobacterium sp. UBA7625. Next base: position 18,650 of record NZ_DLJD01000017.1, on the reverse strand, counting down.
ATACTCTGTCATTCTTGTCTTAGCAAAGTCCTTGGTTTTGAGCATAGTGACAATATCTTCCATTGTTCTGAAGTAAGCCTTATAGCCAGCCATTATAGCATCTTTGGCCAGGCCTGCTGCCAGCATTGTTTTTCCTGTCCCACTTGGCCCAAGCAATACTATATTAAAGAGCTGATCTATCCAGTTAAGCTCTCTGAGCTGTACGAGTTGTTCCGCACTCAGTCCATTACCTTTTGCCTCGTAGCGACCCAGATCATTATTTCGCGGCAGATTTGCTGCTTTCATCCTACGGGATTGGTCTCGCTGTTCACGGTGACTCGATTCTGCTGTCAAAAGTCGAAAGGTATACTGTGCAAAGCCTATTTTTTCCTTTTCTGATTCGGTAATGATCGCCTCCAGATGTGTAGCCATACCCGACAAACGAAAGTTGTTGCATAGTTTTTTGATTTCTTGTTTTTGTGTTTCCATATTTACTTATTTTAAGGATCTGCGGGCAGTGGCCACTGCCCGCAGTATCTTGTTTACGATTATTGAAATAACCTGTTATAGCTTTCCAGTTCACTCTGCTGAGGCTCTATATCGGCCAGTGGGTTTTCTTTTCCGCTCAGCGGATTCAATCTAATGATCTTTGGATCATATTCTTCTCCAGAGGACCGGATCGCTAAAAGACTATTGGCATACGATTTAAAGTCGGTAGCGTTTAGTAGATTATTGGCAACAACAAAGTCTAAGCTCTGGGAAACTATTTCTGCCGGTAGTTCAGTAATAAGTTCAGAAAGCAACTGAACATTATCGCGTATATATCGCTTTTTGTCGGAGCGGATCTGCTCTAGCCAGCCTCTCACTTTTTCAGGTTCTTCAAACTGAATGCACAGTGAATCAATCATCTTATCGATCCTTATGCTCCTGTCACGTGTATGGTTACGGGCTATAATCTTTTGGCCCTTCAATAAACTGACCTGATGCCGGCAGATCTCTTTGCCCGATTCGGCAAGAATGATAAGTTCCCCTTTATCCAGAACCACTTTCACTAGGCTGTTTTTATCCTTATAAGTCCCTGTGGGGAGACTGTAGAAGTTTCCTTTATAACTTATCTTATTGTCCTTGTGAACACTATACACCAGTGATTCAGGACGTGGCTCAAAAACAATACTATACCATGGTTGTAGCTCCTGCTTCTCGTTGAGACGGTGATCTTCGTTGGGAATGAGGCGTGTGGTATTGTGGACCATTTCGTTGGCTGTCCGACGCAGCCAAGCAATACATGCATCATGAAGCGTCTCCAGATCTCTATAGGACCGGTTGAACAGAAAGTTCTGTTTTACATATTTGACGACATTCTCTACCTTTCCCTTACTCTGGGGGTCAGCCTTTCGGCAAAGGTAAATGGAAAAGCCTCGCTGGCCAACATAACGTTTGAACTCGCCTGTCATGATGATATCTCCAAGATTTTCGTCCACAAACATAAGTCTGTCCTGATCATAAACCAACTCTATGGGGATACCGCCCATAAATTCGAAGGCTTTTTCATGAGCTTCTACAACTTTAGACGTGGTAAAAGGGCTGTCGCTGAAATAAACATACTTCAGTCTGGAACGTGATAATACCATGGTAAAAAATTGTACCTTTTTCTGCTTACCACAGCTGGTCCGCATGGTATAGAAACCGAAGTCTACCTGTGCCTGCCTACCGTAAGGTAGCTCCGGGATCATCCCGAACTCCCGTTTACTTTCAGGTTTTCTGATATTAAACCGAATACGGACGGATTGGACAAAGTTGAAAACCGTTTTAGGGCTAACCTGGGGAAAGTCTGGATGATGCTCTTTGAGCCAGTCGTGCATCTGCGCTGCTGATGTCTCAGGATAATGGTTCTGTTTATCCTTAACAAAACCCTGGTAGCTGTCCAGATGTTTCTTGCGTGGAATAGGGTTTTCAAACTCATGCTCAAACTCATCCACACTTTGGTTAATGTACCTTTTGGTCGTTCGCCAGCTGATCCCGAAATGGTCGGCAATCCAGTTAACAGATTTCCCCTCCCGTGACATTTGCTGTACTAAATGAAACAACATAATTTTGTTCTGATAATAGTTCATAAATACCTTTGATTTTTTCCTAACCAAAGGTTGTTTTTCTTTTGGGACAAAATGTCCCAAAAGGTGAACTATTTACCCCAAAAGGCCTAATCAAAATATTAATTATACCAGCTGGAGTTCTGCATTACTGTTGCAATTTATTTTGCATTATTGTTGCCAATTTCTCTGCAAGTTAATTACGAACAATTCTGCTTTGGTAATTACCAGTTACAGCCCCTCCCAGACTCAAGGTTCTTTTATTCCTTTTATATCGTTTTTCATCGAATATCGTCCTTTATCCACTTTAATTCCCCACGTTGTATCATGGCTATATACTTTTGCACGTGATCATCGGTCAATAAGCAATTGTCGTCAAGGTGGTAATTGAACTGCTTAGTGAAGGTGTCATATTGAATACTTCCTACATAAGCATTATTGAGATAAATATGCCAAAGGCTGTATTTCTTGGCCCGAACTTCCACTACCTGGCGTTTTCCATGATGATAAAATAACTCAGGCACATCTATATCAAAGCGAAGTATAAGGGCGTCAATGCACGCTTCCTTGATGTCATCGGCAAGTACACCGAATGCCAGTTCCCACACTCCCTGAGATTCCTGAAAACATAATAAGCAAGACCATTTTTGTTGTAAAGATGATAATCTTTCATGCCCATGCTTTTATCATGCACGGTGATTTGAGCGTACATTACCCGATTTCGGCAAAAGATTTCTAGCGGTTTCATTTCACAATATTACTAATAATATTAGCAATATTGATTACAAAAACGGCGATCCCTCTTGATTTACTTTAAAAACATTGGATAATTGGATATAAATAATCTTATTTTAATCATGCAGATGGTCGTTTAGTTTCTTTTTTAATTTTATCCTTACCCCAAGTCATACTTGAAAAAATTCCATCTTTCATTACCAATGCATGCAACAATGCAATAGAAAGGTGCCCCACAACAATGAAAAAAAGAGACCAGGCTAAACCTCTATGAATGTCATGCAGCCAAGCATATAAAACAGGATTCTGATCTATAAGGGATGGAAGAATAATATTTTGGGATAGCTTGGCTTGGAAACCGCCCGCGGAGAGCTGTCCCCAACCCGTTATAGGTAAAGCAAACATGAAGGCATACATAACCCAATGCATAAAGTGAGCCATATTTTTTTCGATCTTTGGCATATCACTTGGCAACGCCGGAATCGGATTCATGATTCTATTCACAAAACGCAATATACAAAGAAACAGGATTGCTACACCGATTGGAATATGAAGATCGATCAACCAGGGACGACTACTAAGAGAAGTCATCATTCCTAAGCCAATAAACATTGTCGATAAAATCAATGTTGCCATCAACCAATGTAGAATTCTTCCTGTAAGATTAAAGTTTAAAGGAAGTGAACGATTAATATGACGACGTCTTAGCTTGAAAATCTTTACAGATTTGAACCATTCACGAATTCTTGAGCCAGACTTTAGATTCTTCTGCTGTGACATATTATTTATCTTTAGAAGTTTCCTTTTTTCCAATGGCGTCAGTAGCCTTTCCATAGCCGATCTCCCGGACACGTGCATTATACGAATGGGCATAAATACCTGCTCTAGCTGTCAGAACAGGATCTTTGGATACCTCTATTCCTGCCGGTACTTTTGTGGGATCAAAGTTAATATCGCGGCATCCACCCTCAGTTTGGTCAAAAACTCTCTTAATTTCCAATACACCTGCGACGATCTGACGACGATTTGCCGGCCAGGCCTTCGAAGGGTTTTCAATTTCGTCACCAGGTTCAGCAAAGGTCATGACCAAATCCCAATAGAGCGCCCCTTTATCTAGGCGTTGTTTTAGATCGTCAAAAAGGAAGTCGTGACTCGCATGCTCACGTTCCTCCTTAGACCAGGCACTGAAAGGCGCATGCGGCCGCATCGACCAGCGAACGGCATGTTTATTCCCTTTAGAATCAATTAAATAGAATGCATTGATAACATTGTACTCTGCTACTGCAAAGCTATTTACCCATGGCGCTTTATCAGCCCAATCGATAAAGTTTTGGGCTTCTGGATAGTCTTTAAGAAAAGCGGATACTAATGCCGGGTTTGGCTTACCCGTAGTGCTGTCGATTTTGTACGCATCTGATCTTCTAATTACGCCTAAAGCATCATGTGTAACGAAAAATGGATGATTGTTCAGTTTCATTCTCCATTGCTGGTTATTTTCTGACGATATCATCATTGCCATGCTAACTGTTCGTGTTGAATTGTCAGCAGCGAAAGGATCTACAGTTCCGATTGAAAAGCGACCTAATACAGCAGATGAATCCTGTGAAAATACGGTTGCTTTCGAAAAGGGAGCTAATTTGCCTGTTGAACGAAAAGTGCCTTCGAAACAAATTCCTTTCGAATGTGCCCGTCTATAACCGGCAGGAAATGAGTTTGGGATATCTTTGAGGAAGCTTGCTGTTGTCGTTCTATTTCCAAGCAATCCTGCAGACCAAGCAAAGATCAAAACCAGACCGGCTGCTAACACTCCGATACATACCAAAGGGATGATTGCTTTTTTCGATTTAATTTTCTGTTTATCCATTTATTATTAAAACTAGATTTATTCAACAATGTTTTAGCTAAATCTTGCTGAGTTTAAAAATTTGTAATTCACCAAAGTTATTAATAAAGACAGTAATTGGGGTTACATATTACCTTTAGGTAATTAGTTACATTTAGGTAATCAGGTGTATTATTTGAAAGTAATTTTTATATTTATGTCTATAAAGTAATGTAAGTGAAGAAGTCAAAACTGGAACTCGGAGAAGAGTGTTTGCGCCAAATTCGAGGGATTAAAGATACAAATCAGCTGTTGAGTGGTAAATGGAAAAGTTTGATCATCAGTCATCTGTACTATGAAAAAACTATGCGGTTTATGGATTTAATTAGACAACTTGAAGAAATAGCTCCTAAGGTACTTTCAAAAGAACTTAAAGAACTGGAATTAAATAAACTTATAAAACGTACAGTAAAAGATACAATGCCTATCACGGTCGAGTATGAGCTTTCTGAATCTGGAAAAAGTCTTCATTCGGTAATTAAAGTGATGAGTGAGTGGGGAATAAATTATAGGGAACGATTGTACAGTACTGAATAAACTTACTTTTTATTAATAATTGGGGGCATATCCTAAATCAGTTCTTAACTATATATGCTCGTTTTTTCACCTAATTTAAACCGGCTTTGGGCATTCATCTATTGTAATGATCGTAAGATTAATTGAGATAATTTTGCTCATTTTTTTATTCCTGATAGCCCAACTCATCAAGGATAATAACAAGTTCATCGCTTGTCAACCAGCTCTTATTGTTACATAGCATCACCCAATTGCCATTGCGAAAATCTACATCCATTATAAAAAACCGATCAATCATAATTTGCAAGGTTCCACCGCCATGCAAAACAGAAACCTCCACCACTTGCTTTTGACCACACACGTCACATTTGAACTTTATATTCTTTTTCATCGAATATCGTCCTTTATCCACTTTAATTCCCCACGTTGTATCAGGACTATATACTTTTGCACGTGATCATCGGTCAATAAGCCATTGTCATCAAGATGGTAATTGAACTGCTTTGTGAAGGTGTAATATTGGATACTTCCTACATAAGCATTATTGAGATAAATATGCCAAAGACTGTATTTCTTGGCCCGAACTTCCTTTACCAGGCGTTTTCCATGATGATAAAACAACTCAGGCACATCCGTATCAAAGCGAAGTATAAGTGCATCAATGCACGCTTCCTTGATGTCATCGGCTAGTACACCGAATGCCAATTGCCACACTCCCTGAGATTTCCTGAAAACATAAAAGGCAAGACCATTTTTGTTGTGAAGATGATAATCTTTCATGCCCATGCTTTTATCATGCACGGTAATTTGAGCGTACATTACCCGATTTCGGCAAAAGATTTCTAGAGGCTTCATTTTACAATATTACTAATAATATTAGTAATATTGTATACAGTAAAGATATTTAGGGTTTCCGATTTTTTATACGCAATTGGAATGTTTGGAATTGGTCGTGGTACGCTGAATTAGAAGGCTTATAGCTGTTAACTTTCAAGATTATTACAAATAGTAGTGCTAAGGTATTGGTTTGGATGTAGGGTTAGTTACGGGAAACTGTAAGTTTAGTCAATTCCATTCTCTTTGACTGACTTTCTTGCATACTAGTTTTCTAAAATAAAATATACACCATTTTTTGGTGTACCACGAAATTCACAAAGCATATTTTCTTGTAGTATCTTAGGATCGAGTTCGACAGTGAAATGACACTTACTGCTCAAATCGTATATTTCTGCCTTTCATCGCATTTTAATTCTTAAATATATCTAGCAATAACACAAAAAGAGTCATTTTCTACTGGTCGAACAATTGCTTTTCTCCTTAAAAATTACTATTTTTGGATAGTATTAATGTGGTATTATGAGAAATTTAGAGCACTTAAAAGAAGTTAGCAACAGCATTGTTCTCAAGTTGCGCAAACAAAAGCTTGATAAAGGGCAACCATTTTTAATAAGATCTAGCAAATTACCCAAAAATCAAAGCTACATCGAATACCCAAATCATTTAGTTAAAATTGTGATTGTTTCTTCTGATAAACGATCTTTTGATGTAGTACAGGAATTTAATATTCGTCAATCAAAAGATATCTTGAGAGAACTCAATATTTACTAATGCCTGATCTTTACATAATAACGGGTTCTAACGGTGCCGGGAAATCTACATTAGGTGCAGAATATCTTCCAGAGCATATAAAGAGTAATAATATTATTTTTGATGGTGATTTACTCTATACGAAGGAACTATCTCGGATATTCCCAAAAATTGTTCCTTCAGCAAAATACGCTCGAAAAGAGGCTTTGGATTATGTAGTACAGCAATTTGAAGAACAGACAAAACATGCATTAGAAAATCGGTTAGATTACGTCTATGAAGGACATTTTACAAATGACGAAACTTGGGAAACGCCCAAGCTATTCAAGAAGTCGGGTTATAGAATAAATTTATTGTTTTTTGGTTTAGAAAATACCGAACTTTCTCAGTTCCGTGTAACGGAAAGAGTCACTGACGGTGGACATTATGTAGATCCTCAAACATTGGAAAATAATTTTTTTGGAAATCTTGAAAAGCTAAACGATCACTTTCACTTCATCGATGAATTAACTATTGTTGACACTTCAGATCTTAAACATAACATCTTATTGAAATTATCCGACGGTAAAATAGAGTATTCGGTGGAAAAAGACGAATTGCCTGAATGGTTCACAACTTATATGCCGGTAATTGCTGCTTTGATCTAACTTCGGACTTATTTCATCGAGTAAATCAACCTTCCCTACCCTATTGCAAGTCATCTATCTATTGAATTCTTCGTTTGATATTGTCTTCGTGTCAAAATTGTCTTTAAGCGAGTGATCTTGACTTCGGACAGCCAGTCGTAGACTATAAGATGGTACGCTTTGTACTTCATATCTTTTTCCATCTATTGTTTCAATGCGTTTCGGTCCCATATTAAAATCTAATATTTCCTCTCCAATTTCGTAATGAGCACTTTGATTAAAAACCATAATACATTGCCCGTCTTTAATCCCCTGTCTAAAATCCCGGCCGCTGGCAACCTTTAAATAATAAGTATTCTGGGGTATATCTTTTACTTTAATAGATTCACCAGACTTTATATAAAATGCTCTTATACATAACCCTGTGTTCCGTTCCATAACTTTTACAGCAAAATCTGCTCCCACCCCAACTGTTATTTCAAGAGATCCTTGGGCACCATAGTCATACCGCCAAGCCATATTATCACACTCGGGCGAGTCTCCAGTATTTAGATTAATCCTAGTATATAAATTCTCGGGCTTCGCTATTACATAGGAGCTTTTTAACCAACCTTCATATTGACCGACAGAAACTTTAAACCAGTCATACGCTATATCAATGACAAGCACCTGACTTAGTTCCTTCGATATATTATTCCTTTTTTTTCATTGTCTTAAAAATAAACAGCAATTTGTCCAGATCTTTAGTTGATTTTGCATTGCCAAACATGTGAATCATTTCATTCCACCCCTCGCCGCTTTTACTATAGATTATGCTTTGAATTGAATAGTCTCCATTACAGTTATAGATGGTCCAGCTTACATCTTGATCAAATATTTCATTTTTCAGATGCTCGGTTTTGCAACTTTTGCTTTTAGCTGGAAATTGGCTAGGATGATTACCGAAATATAGGCCTCCCGAAAAACCAGTATGATTTGTAGTGTCAGCAGGATTAAAATAGTAAACGGAAAAATCTTCTCCATTGGTTTCACCTATAGCATAATCTGTGGGTAAAGAAATAGAATACTTGCTTTTCCCTAATTGCCTTTCTTCCAATGATTTTATAAAAGTGCTGTCTGCCGAGCTATGTACAGATTTATGATCATTATTTTGTCCGCAGCTGTTCAATGTTAATGTCGTCAGTAGGACAATCATTGTCAATTGTATCCTCATATCTTGGTTGTCTATATTAGGATTGGTAGCTTTATATTTTATACTTCGTAACTGCTAAATAAACATCTGAATCCCCTTTCCTGAGATTTCGTCTATATCTACACTAAACTCTATATAACATAAGCACAAAATGCCTAAGCTTTTATAGTCAAAAGTAGAAGTAAGCACCTGTTTTCCTTATTCTCGCTTCTTGGAACAAATAAATCAATTTTTCTAGTACTTTTCTGGCGACTTCGTCATTCACATTTATAGCATTTAGGTAGTTCAAGCCCATCTCAAGCTGTCTTTCGTCAGTGATCGACTCGTCTTCAAAATCTTCAATGCTGCATCCTAGAATTTCATTTAAATTAGAAAAAATACCGTAGCAATTTAATGAATTAAATTGATCCTCTGTCAAAACCAATTCAATTAAGTCAATATCTGTAGCCTTATCATAATCCAATAATTTTTCTGCTTCTCTATCTTTTGGAGTAACTATATAACGATTTTTCATTCGTTCTACTTTTATGCTTCTAAGTAATTGAAATGGGCGACTGTCCCACATTGGACTATTGCCGGCTCCCGAATTTAGAGATTCTTTACATTATATAAGAATCTATCTCAGATGCGATCTCAACTAAAAGATCCTCATCAATATTTGGTGGATCTATTGCTTCAAGACCATTGCCAGTGCCGCCGAAAATTACCTCCATTCTATTAATGTGAGTAATAAAGAAAAGACCGTCGCCTTTGTTGAAGGGATGGTTGGATGAACTTTACTCAGGATAGTACACTTACCCAATAGGAACAAAGAAAGTTTCAGGTTCATAATCATCGTCTATCATTACATAACCTTTTAAATAAAAAAGATACCCTATCGTATTTTTTATATGGGTTGATTTCAAAAAAATTGGTTTGATCAAAAGTCTTTCCGTTTTATCTTCCCTTTCTAAAAATTTGGTAACCAAATAGTCCAAAGATTTAACACTGTCTAAAAGAATATCCTGATCAGGTTGAAAAATCCCATCCTCTCCAACTATTTTTTTAATGGTATATTCTTTTTGTGGTTGAGTTAGTATTGCCCTAAACTACTGCCACGTGTAGGGCTATAATCAAACAATACGGTTCCGTCCAATGGGGCATGGTATACCCAATACCAACCGGTATGGGCAGCTCCTTTTTTATCGCTATCCAGTACTTTGATCCTTGTTTCATCGACCTGCAGATATCCCTTTGCTTTGATATCAAAGAGCAGCTGTTCATAGAGCGGTTCGAGTTTTTCCAGTGCCTGCCTGACCCACCCTTCACATCCCTAAACTTATCAGTCCGCAGAGTCCGTCAAATGATTTCCTCATGTCGCAAAAGCCATCATAAAGATAAAAACGGTGCGAGCAGCCCAAAGTAAACATCAGTACAGTCGGATCAGTTGTGAGATAAGGGCAATATCGTTTTCGATCTTGATACGGACACAATTGGGATAAATAATCTCAACATCGTTCTTTCCCAGTACCTTATCAATTATTATAAAGCTGCCCCGGGTTGCTGTGTCATTTTCTTTCATGCGCGAAAACCAATAATAAAAGGTCGCTTCGTTGATCCCATTTTCCGCGCAGTAAGCTTTCTTACTTTTTCCCCTCTGTTGCCAGTCTGCTATCATAGACAGCAGACGCTCACGTTTTTCTTGAAGGTTGTTCATAGCTGCAAAGCTAACCACTGATCGAACCTAAGTCAATATGTACTTGGTAGGACGGATACAGATTTCTGTCGTTAGAAATTCTTTGTCTCGTCACCAAAATTAAATCAAGATCTGAAAATTCATCTATTTCATTGGTAAGCCAGGAGCCTGCAATTGCCAACCGAATTCTCTACTTTTAAATAATCCAGTTTTTTCGTCAGCAACGGTAAATGTGCTCGTGTCAACAAAACCGGCATTGAAAGTCATTAGTAATGAATAGTAAAAAATAATGTTCTTATTCATTTTCCTGGGATTTCAAGAATCGTTTACTTACACTTTCACTCCTTATTTGGCGAAAAGATCAAACAGGTCTTCAGCTCCACCATCAAACTTCTTGCCGTTGACATAAAAAGACGGTGTTCCATTTACTCCACTCATTACTCCACCCTGAAAATCAACGTCAATCCTTTTAACCAGTTCATCTTTCTGGATATCGGATTTAAATTTTTCCATATTCAAACCTATTTTTTCAGCCAGTTTAAAAAGATAGAGGTCGTCAAGGTTTTCCTGATTTTCGTAGATTGCGTCATGCATTTCCCAGAACTTATCCTGCAAAGAAGCAGCTTCGGCAGCAATTGCGGCTGAGAGTGCATATTCATGCATCTCTGAAAGAGGGAAGTTTCTAAATACAAATTTCACCTCTGCGCTAAAATATTTTAGCAATTTCTTCAGAACTGGATAAGCAGCACCACAGTATGGACATTGATAATCACCATATTCTACGATAACTAAATCGGCATTTAGATTGCCTTGAGCGTGGTCAGTCGTACTGACTGGTATTTTTAATGACATAATTATTTTATTTTAAATTTTCAAGAGCTTCTAATATTCCATCAGCACCAGGGTTAACCGCAGTTGGAGATTTATAACTCCATTGGATGATGCCTTGCTTATCGATTACGAAAAGCGCACGGTTGCATAGACCTTCAGTTTCATTATATATACCGTATTTCTTGGCCACTCCACCCTTTGGTTCAAAGTCTGCAAGTAGCGGAAAGTGCAGATTACGGGACTGAGAAAAAGCCAGATGACACCATTTGCTATCCACGGAAATTCCGAATAGGCTGGCGTCATACTTTTTAAAGTACTTTAGCATTTCGTTGTACAGAGCCATCTGATCACTGCATACCGGACTCCAGTCCGCTGGATAAAATGCCAAGATCACGTTGTGACCCTTAAATTCAGAAAGTGTAATTTTCTGGTCTGGTGTCGCAAATAATGTGAAATCGGGAGCAATACTATTTTGTTCTAACATAATTTTATTCTTTAAATATTGATATAGGGATTATAAATGTTGCTGTCAGTAGTAAAACAGCCGGCAGTAAAAGGATCCAATCAGCAAGCACATCAAGAAGCATCGGGGCGATAAAGGCTCCTGAAAGAAATCCTAACCAAAGAATCAACAAATGGATGGCGTTGGATCCGTATGTCGCCCTTTCTTCCTTGCTACTGCTCATGGTGTACATCGCCGAGTTTTTCGTAAGACTGTTCAACGTCCCTGTCACAAAATCTGTATTTACATTTTGCTTTCCGACGGCTGTAACAATCGTATTCATCATTCCCATAGAAAAGCCGATAATGACCAGCGATACAATCCTGGGAATTTCACAGCAATTTGATACTACACAGTATGTTAATAAAATGCCAGCAACGATAAAAAATTTAAGCAAACCTATCGTATACTTTTTCCATAACGAAAGACAGGTACCTGTATATAAGCCGATCAAAAAGCTTCCAATCACGGTCGCAGAGGAGCTAATTATTCCAAATGCTCCTGCATTGATCGCTGTTCCAAGTTGAGTGGTGTTTCCACTCATAAAAGAAACATAAATTTTCCATTTGATCAGACCGACAGCATCTGTATACCCAGCTATGAATGCAAGGAGTATAGCTAATTTTTCTTGTATCCCGATTTTGTCCGCGGATAGAAGAACTTTCTTATCTGGCAGCAAGACACTTATTTTTTAGGTTTGATAAAAACCTTTTTCGTTGGAAATTTTTCGATCTCACCATCCTTCAGCCCAAAATTTGTCGCCACTACATCCCTAGGGTTTCCTGAAAGCCATTCGCTGAGATCAATAGATTCGTAAATTCCGCTGTTAAAACCAATAAGAACGCGGCAAACAGTGTCACCTGTATTTTTGATATAATGTCCTGCTCCCATCGGTACATAACCTACGTCACCAGCATTGAACTGTTCGGTAACGGCTGTACCCTCTGCAAGAAAAACTGACATCTCCGCCTGGCCTGAAATATAATACTGCCACTCATCAGCATTCGGATGCCAGTGCATTTCCCGGAGTGCGCCTGGTTGCAATTCAAGGATAGAACCTGCCATTGTTGTACTGATCGCAAATTCCTTACTGGTAACCAATCGTTGAAGACCTCCTCCGGGAATGATTCTAGGTTGTTGTGCGTGAAGCGGATAACGGTGTAGGTCAGTCAGCTGAATGTCGGACTCCTCCGGTCTCGCGGTAGCATTAAAAGACAGCTCATCCGGCACAACACCTGCTGCGAAATAAGCTTCCTTTTGCGGTAGCGCTGCTACTTCTTCCAAAGTCAATCCCAAATTCTGTGCTACGATTTCAGGAGGGATACTCGCTACAAAATCGGTGACGCTAAACGTATGATCCTCAGAAAAGTTTCCGTTGTCAAAAATCAGTATGAAATGACATTCTTCCGTTCCAGTTGCCTGAATAGAATGTCCATAACCTTTTGGGAAATACCAAACATCTCCTGGTTCAAAATTATCGGTATAGCTATGACCGTCCGGATGAATGATGGTCGTGCGTACTGTACCTGAAATAACATATGCCCATTCGGCAGCATTTGCGTGCCAGTGGAGCTCTCTCATACTTCCGGGCTTTAATCTCATGGAGACACCTGCGATGCCAATCGAAGCCGGAAAGTCTTTTACTGAAGCTCCTCTGGTTGTACCACCATCGTTGGTGCGTGGCTCCTTTTTCTCGAGTTCGTACTTGAAGCTTAATGTTGTAGATTCCATAATATTGTCTTTAATGATTGATATTCTTGTTTTTTACTATCGTAAATCTACACCAGATCAGGTGCCTTTGATTCTGACTTTCGGTGAACAGGCAGATACGATCGTTGAACCGGTTATATCGTAATATATTCATATTACAAACTGATAAAGCATAGCGATCTTCATTAACTTCATGATTGCGGAAAGTTAAAATATAGTGCAATAATTTGCTAGGTATTGCTTGCATCTCGCGGATGGTCATAAACTTCTATAAATGATCAATATGATAACCTAAATCCAATCGATTGTCATCACCTCTATTTTTCTTAAAAACATGCACTGTAAACTAAAAAAAGTCTTGTAGTGACTTAAGGTCCAGCCAGCAGCGCAGTTAGTAAACAGTAGGCTATATGGATCAAAAAATCTGGTAGCTTGTTATGATGTTGTTCTCATCATAACAAGATTTAGTAGACACCTACAACAGAGGTTCACTTTTTATACAGAGATCTTACATGCTATATATGTAGATCTAAAAAATGTAATAGAATATACAACGAAAAAAGTGAACTCCAAGGTTCACTTTTTCTTATATTAAATTTAATTATGGTACAGTAATCTTATGATTCAATAAAGGCTAGAATATCCTTATTGATGGTAGGAGCCTCTGTCGTAGGCATACCGTGAGGGAAGCCCGGGTATGTAATCAACGTTCCGTTTTTTAATAATTTAGCAGATTTAACACCGGCATTTTCATAAGGGACAATCTGGTCATCCTCGCCATGGAGTACTAAAACAGGAATATCTACTGCTTTTAGATCTTCCCTGAAATCAGTTTCGGAAAAAGCTTTAATACCCTCATAATGAGCAACAATCCCTCCCATCATCCCCTGTCTCCACCAGTTTGTCCTGATCCCCTCCTTAACATCGGCTCCTTCTCTGTTATAGCCGTAAAAAGGTAGTGTTAAATCGATATAAAACTGTTGTCTATTGTTCAAAGTCTGATCTCTGATATTGTCAAATACCTCAATCGGCACACCATCCGGGTTGCTTTCATTTTGCACCATTATTGGTGGTACAGCACTGATTAAAACCGCTTTTTTTGCTCTTCCTTTAGAATATTTGTTCACATAGCGTATCACTTCACCTCCTCCTGTCGAGTGCCCGATATGCATAACATCTTTCAGATCAAGAAATTCTACAAGTTCGGCAGCATCAGCAGCATATTGCTCAATGTTGTGACCGTAAATATCTTGGCTCGATCTACCATGTCCTCTCCGATCATGAGTAACCACGCGATAACCTTTCTGTAGAAAGAAAATCACTTGTGCATCCCAATCATCGGATGATAACGGCCATCCGTGGTGAAACATTAAAACTGGACCTTGTCCTTGGTCTTTGTAAAAAATTTCTGTTCCGTCTTTAAGTTTTAAAGTGCTCATAGCTATTTGGTTTAAATGTGAATATGCTTTTTCTTTTTGCTACAGTAAAACTACACGAACAATTAGCCAATTTCAATAACCATTCGACGAATGGGCAAAATGAGTCGTTAAAATCCCGTTATCAGAAAAATACTGAATTCAACATATTTTCATCATACTATGAACAATAAAAAAGATCATCAAGCATGACCTGATGATCTTTTCAATTAATTATTGTTAATTTAGAACTTAGTCTGTATAGCTTACTAATAAACGTTGAGCTTCCTCGACGGCTGTGGTAAGGATCTGCACGACTTCCTTTAAAATACCTTCCGATAACGTGTTCTGTTCGGTTGTAAGTTCAAGTGTTCCCAGTTTATCATCAAGCACAGGAAGCAATCCCATAATGGCGACGCTGGTTTTAAAATCATGTGCTCTTAATTTAAATTTAGAGAAATCTCTACTTGTATAAGCAGTCTGTAGCTCCTGCAGCTGGACGGGAGTTTTGTCAATAAACTGTCTAGTGACCGTACGCTCAAAAGTTCTATCTCCACGGCTTACCGACTGCATGTAAGCAAGATCCAAATATTTGAAATGTTTATTATCGGCATTGTGTTCGATCTGTTCTGTACGTTGAAAACCAATGCCAAAATGTGAAATAAGCTTAAAGAGCTCTTCCTCATTAATTGGTTTGGATATATATTCATTCATTCCCCTACTGAAGCATTTTTCCCGCTCGCCTGCCAAAGCATGCGCAGTCATGGCAATGATCGGAATATCCAATTGCAAAACTTCTCGTATATGCTGGGTAGCGGCATATCCATCCATCTGAGGCATCTGTAAATCCATCAAAACTAAATCGATCTGTTTATTTTTCAGATAATTCACGGCCTCCTGTCCATTGGAAACAATTTCAAAATCAACATTCCATTGTCCGAGCATATGCTTCATCAGACTTTGGTTCATCATATTATCATCAACCACTAAAATATGAAGTGGTTTATTGCTTTGATCTCTAAAATAATTAGTATTAAATACCGGTGCAGCTAATAATTGCTCCTGCGCTATGCCATAAGGGATATAAAAATCGAAAGTTGTACCTCTTCCCTGCTCACTCTGAACTTCTATGTCACCATGCTGGAGTACCACCAAGTTTTTTACGATGGACAGCCCAAGTCCTGTCCCGCCATAATTGCGCGTAATGGATTCTTCTCCTTGATTAAAGCGTTCAAAAACTTCACCGATTTTTTCCTTGTCAATTCCAATTCCAGTATCTGCAATGATAAATCCAACCACAACTTCATTCTCGCTCCTGCTCTTTTGATAAATTTCCAAACTTATACTACCTTGTTTGGTAAATTTGATGGCATTTCCAATCAAGTTTACCAAAATCTGGGTTAATCTAGTGGCATCGCCCGTCAGCGTATCCGGGATTGCAGGATCC
This sequence comes from Sphingobacterium sp. UBA7625, assembly GCF_002484085.1. Classification (NCBI taxonomy): domain Bacteria; kingdom Pseudomonadati; phylum Bacteroidota; class Sphingobacteriia; order Sphingobacteriales; family Sphingobacteriaceae; genus Sphingobacterium; species Sphingobacterium sp. UBA7625. The sequence goes on along the minus strand of NZ_DLJD01000017.1, from coordinate 2,463 downwards.
ACCTTACTTGAAATTGACAATCCTTTTTCTTTTGCCCGTTCGACGAAAAAAGTTTCGACTGAATTCAGCAATCCACTAATACTAAATTTTCCACTAGTAATACGCATCATCCCGGCCTCTATTTTGGAAAGATCGAGTATATCGTTGATGATAGTCATCAAATTTTCACCGGATTGTTGGATCGATGATACAAATTCGGATGAGGTAGCGTCTAGCTTCCTTTTTTGCAGCAGGTTAGTAAATCCAAGGATTCCACTTAGCGGGGTCCTAATCTCATGGCTCATATTGGCTAGAAAATTCTCCTTTGTCTGCGCTGCGATGGAAGCTTTCTTTTCCGCGGTATCTAATTCCTCAATCAAGATACGTTGCCGGCGGAATTGGCGTAGGATATGGAAACCGACCACAGAGCCGCTCAAAATCAGCAAAATTAATAGAGAGATATCGTAAATCCGTGCTTTTCTTCCCATTGCCTCACTCTGTCTGCTGAGTTCATTCATATGCAACTGCCTACTTTTGTAGATCTTAGCTGTTATGCCTGTAATTTCATTGGAAATTATTCTGGCCCGAGGATTGGCAATCGATGTTTTGTCGTCCATATTTCCAAGGGAAATATAACGTGCCAAAAGCTGATCCCGCACTATTTTCTTGTCCATTGCAAGGGAACCTAGCCGTTGTATCAGTTTTTCCTCGACAGGATCGGAATTATCTTTGGACAAGGAATCCAGAAAGTTCTCAATCTGATTTATTTTTTTATCGATACCTTCAAGGTGCGTGGTGTCATTGGTGGCTATCGATGCCCTTATCCTACTTTCAACACCAAGGATATCACGGTCGATTTCCCGCAGATGATTGCTAGCACGAAGCTCGTTCAGTAGCGTATTATTGTTGTGGATCAGTGCTTTTGTATTGCTTGCAGAATTGATCTGCACGGCAATCAACAGTATTGTTCCTACTATAAATGTCAGAATTATAAAATAGCTAAACCTTTTACTGTTCATTATAGAATCACTTGTCATAAACAAAAGTTAAGAGGATTGGTCGAGTTATGGGCTAGGATGAAAATTAAAACAGATGAGTGCTAAAACACATTCATTCTTGTATTCAGAGCCTTACGATAGGCATCCGCTACTGGAATGAATTTGCCGTTTATTATGATACCACCATCCTGTAATGTATCTATTTTGCTGACAGATATAATATAGGACCGATGTACTCTGATAAAGTCATTTTTAGGTAGGCGTTCCTCTGCTTTTGTCATCTTGCCGTGAACGGCAAACATCTTCTCCTTTGTATAAAATTTTACATAATCTCCCATCGCCTCAGCATAAAATATATCTTCAAGCTTCAGTCGCCTGGTCACGTTTGAATCCCTGATAAACAGGAATTCATCTTGGGTAACCTGAACATTCTCTTTTCTGCTCTCAAGGATTGCCTGGGCCTTTCTGACCGCCTGTAAAAACCGAACGGGAGAAATGGGTTTTAAAATATAATCCGCAATATTGAGTTCAAATGCCTCAATTGCATATTCCTTTTTTGAGGAAGTGAATATGATTATAGTGTCTTTGCCCGATAAAGTTTTGGTAAGCTCGATACCCGTCATTTCTGGCATTTCAATATCAAGAAATATCAGGTCGATCTCATTCTTCTGAATATAATGATAGGCCTCCATCGCATTTGAAAATTCCTGGACAATCGTTAGATCCGGAATCTGTTTCGCCAGATGGGCCAAAGTCGTTCTTGCGATATCATTATCGTCAACGATGAGCGCTTTCATAGTAATAAGTATATGTGTTAATATGACAAATATACTTATTACTTTTATTTTTTACCGCTAATCAAAAACTCCTATCTAAAGTAGGAACGGATCATCCAAGCCATCTGTTCGTGTGCTTCCATCAGCCCAGTGATAAAGTCACTGGTCCCAAAGTCTTTATATTGCTCCGCAAATGGATTAATATTTCCACGTAAAAACTCAATGATGCTTTCATGGTCTGTCAGCAGGTCTTTCATATAGCCAAGACCATCATTTGTCCTATCGCTATATTCTGTGAGGTGCGTCAGTTCCAGGTAAGCCTTCATGGTTGCTGGAGCGTAATGACCTATTTTACGAAGACGTTCAGCGACGCTATCGATCAGCTCGTCCAATTGCTTGTACTGCTCTTCAAAGAAGATATGGTTTGCATGAAAATTGTCTCCCGTCACGTTCCAGTGCGCATTGCGGGTTTTGATATAAAGTACAGTTTCATCGGCCAATAGTTTTGCCAATTGTTCAGCAACAGCCTCTGTGTTTGCTTCGGTTATTCCAATATTTGCTTTCATAATATGGATATTTTAAGTGTTCAGTTTTCTATTTAATTTAAATTAGTAGCGCTATCTAACAAGAATAATTTTACCTGTATGCTTGCCATTTTCTAACAGAATGTGTGCTTGGGATGCTTCTGTAAAGGGAAATGTCTGAAAAAT